>CALVRQ010000020.1 GCA_944358685.1 uncultured Bacilli bacterium | reverse complement strand
TTTGTTGTTGACCCATTTGTACAAGTCTTTTAGTAATTTCTCCACCTACTGAACCATTAGCTCTACTAGTTGCATCTGGTCCCATTTTAACGCCTAATTCGTTAGCAATTTCGTATTTCATTTGTTCAATTGCTTGTTTAGCGCCAGGAACTACTAAACGATTACTATTATTAGTCATACATTTTCACCTCCTGTACATTTATATATTGTGTACATTTGGAAAATTAATGCATTTTTTTTATTGGTAATTTTTGTTAAAGAAGGTCATCAAAATTTTCTTCAAAATTAGTTATTGTTTCAATGTTATTTATAGCTTTTTCAATTAATGTTTGATAATCAAATTTATTTTCATATTCTATACATTTTTCAAGTTCTGGTTTGATGACTGGATGTTTTGGAACAAAGATGGTACAGCAATCTTCATATGGTAAAATACTTGTTTCATATGTGTTTATTTTTTTGGCAATGTCAATTATTTCTAGTTTATCAAAACAGGCGACTGGACGAATTACTGGCATATTAGTTACGTTATTTATGCATACCATACTGTCTAATGTTTGACTTGCAACTTGTCCAATGCTTTCGCCGTTGATTAATATTTTAGCGCCAATTTTTTCCGCATAAAGTGCGGCGATTCGATACATCATTCGTCTCATAATGGTTATCATATAAATGTCAGGGCAATTTTTATAAATGGCTTCTTGGATTTCGGTAAATGGTACGACATGAACTTTTACTTTTCCTGAATATTCATTTATTATGCTGGCTAGTTTGATGACTTTATTTTTAGCTTCAGTGCTAGTGTGTGGTGGAGATTCAAAGTATAAACATTCAACATTGACTCCACGTTTTAAGGTTAAGTATCCAGCGACTGGACTATCTATACCACCAGATAACATTAATAAACCTTTGCCCTCGACGCCAACTGGATATCCACCGGCTCCTTTGATTTCATTTGTATAAACAAATGTCCCTTCACTTCTTATTTCAACAGTTAAAGTTATATCAGGAGTGTGAACATCAACTTTAAAATTTGAATTTTTTAAAATTAATCCACCTAATTTACGGCTATAATCCATTGAATGAATTGGATAGTTTTTATCCGCACGTTTTGTGACAACTTTAAAAGTTTGCTTATTTTTGTTCATTATTTCTAATGATTTTTTTAGGACATCTTCGATATTATTATTTACTTTATAAGCGATGACTATACCATGTATACCAAATATTTTTTGTAATTTAATGGCAATTTTATTGGCATTATTACATTTTATGAACATTCTTACCTGATCTTTAAATATTTCTACTTTTTCATCTTTTAAGGCTTTTTCAACGTTCTGCGATAAAATGTTGATAAAAATTTTACGATTGGCTTTTTTTGTTGTTAATTCGCCATATTTAATCATTATTAATTCGTGCATTACTTCTCACCACCTCTGTAATTATACTATGTTTTTGATTTTTTTCAAAGTAAAACAACCACAATGGTTGTTTTTGGTTATTCACTCATTCTTTCTTTTCCACCATATAATTTTAATAGTTTGTCATAAATTCCTGGTTCAATTTTATTTAATGAGTTAATTGTTAAGTCTAAAGACTTTTTATAATCACCTTTACTGAATAACATTTCTGAATATGTTAAATTGCGATCTAAATCTTTTTCAGATGAACGATATCTATTGCCATAGACAATAGCCATTTCAGCAAACATGGCAGTTTTCATCATATCTTTAGTCTTACCATATAATTTGAGGGCTAGGTCTCTAGCGGTATCAACTCTAGTATTTAATGTTTCGATGGTGATTGGTTTTTTATCTAATTCTTTAATTATTTCTTTCATAGCCTCTTTGGCTTCTTTTAATTCAACGTAGTAACGATTAGGAATGACTGGTAAGTTGAATGATCTAATTTGTTTTTGGGCATTTTTAAGGAGTTCTTCAACTTCAGAAAGTTGTTGACGGGCGCGCATTTCATCGTCATGCATGTTTCCAATAATGTTTAAGGTATTATCTAATTTTGCTTCAATATTTGATAGTCTAACAACTAGAGTTTCTATTTCTTCGGTTAGTTTAGAATAGGCAAAACTATGATTACTTGTATGATTTATCAAAGTCGCGTAGTCTTCATTTAAGCTTTCTAGATCAGATTTTACTTCATATAGGGCTTTAATACTATCTTCAGATAAACTATACATCTTTTTTAGGTCATCCATTTGCTCGAAGATGTCTTGGACTAATGTATTTATTTTCTTTAGCTTTGTATATAATGTTTTGTTGGCGTCATCATAGTCTGATTTAATGACTTTTTCTTTTTCAAAGTCAGTGAATAGATTTTCAAAATATTCGGTTAATACTTTTAAATCGAATAAGCTATCTTCTAGGTTTAGAACTTTGGCTCTGTCTAGAATATCAGCAATTTTCTTTTTTGCTTCTTCTATATTATATTCGACATTTAAGTAATCTAGAGGATATCCTGCGGCCACCATTTTTTGATATATGCTATATATTTCTTCCATTTTTTTAGGTAATATGCCTTCGGCGATTAGAACGATTGATGGCAATTCATCAATAACTACTTCCATATGTTTTAATAGTTCGTCGATTGCTTTTAAAATAGTTGGCACTTCAGTGTATTCATTATTTTCCATTAAGATTTCAAAGTCTTCAAATCTTTTAGTAATATTTTCAAATTGCATAGCCACAACATCTTTGAACGGTCCAAATTCATTTCTTGTTTCATCAAACTTCTCATATAGTTCACGATATTTAGCTTTTAATTTAGTAATACTTCCCCTATTTCTTTCCTCACTATTAGTAATATCTTTTATTTCATTTAACAGAAATGCAGATGAAGCTCTTACTTTGTATATTTCCATTTCTAGTTTAGCAATTTTATACATGGTACTTTTATAATCTTTTTGGGACAATGAATATTCAGCCTCAATTAACATGTCAGTTATTTTGGGAATTTTTATTTCTTTAATATCATTTAGTCTTTCTTTCCAGTTGTTATATAGTACTTCTAGTTTTTCATTGCCTACATAACTTTCAACTTTTGCTAGTTCTGGGCCAACTGGTGAAGTGTCAAGTTGATTTTTTTTATAGTCTAGGTTTTCAATTATTTTTTTATATTTCTTTTTTTTGCGGCTTTTTAGAACGCCTAAGACGATAAATACAACTAATAAAGTTGTACCAACTGAGGCGCCTATTATTACTACAATGTTATCCATGTATATCACCCTAGTATAATTTTACCATAATTTTG
>CALVRQ010000019.1 GCA_944358685.1 uncultured Bacilli bacterium | reverse complement strand
CAATGCATAGAATCCCACCAATCTAATAAATGAGAAATACTGCATTTCATTTATTAGTTTTATATTCTATCACTTATTTTTTCTTTGTCAATAGGGTTAGTTTTTATGTTTTTTAATATAAGTTTCTAATTCGTTAAAAGGTATAAACTTTTCTAGTGTATTAATGTAAACATTCTCACATTCATTAAAGAAAAGATATGTTATCTCGTTTATTTCTAACTTATGTGGTTCTATATAAGCAATGTTAGTTTTAGGAATGTGAATAATATTGCCTTTAATAATTTTAGATTTGATATTGAGAAATTTAAGTATGTTTTTGATTCGTTTTTCTAATTCATCATCAATATCTAATTTTCCCTTTATTATCTGCATAACTAATCAACTCCTTCCAAGCATATAAAAAAGGTTAATCGAAATTAACCTTTCATATATTACAAGTCGATTAGTTCGACTAATTTCCCTATGGTGCTTGTGGTGGGAATCGAACCCACATGGCCAAAAGCCACACGATTTTGAGTCGTGCGCGTCTACCAATTCCGCCACACAAGCAACAAAAATATTATAGCATAAATCATAAGTATTTTCAAAAAAAATTTATACTATAAATAAATATGCATAATACACTATAAATATAAACAACATAATAGCCGCCTCTTTTCGGCTAATAACTCGCTCACTTCTAGCAAACAAATAAAGACATAATGAAGATAAAAAGACCGCCAAAATATCAACAAAATTAAAGCCACCCAAACTTACATTGCCATAAATAACTACCGGCAATCCTAAAACAACACATATATTAAATATATTAGTACCAATAATATTGCCCACAGCCATATCAAATTCACCTTTTCTCGCACTTGTTACTGTCATTACAAGTTCGGGTAAACTAGTTCCCACAACAATCACAACCATTGTAATTATTTTTTTACTAATATTAAGCTCGTTAGCCAAAGCCACAGCGTTATTAACAATTAAATCACTGCTAAGTGCTGTAACCAAAAGTGCAAGCACAATTAAAAGAATTGACATTACTGGACCATATTTAATTTCACTAGCACTATCATGATCAGCCCCACCATGAATAAGCCCAATAAGATAACTGACAAATACACTAAAAAATAATAATAACACTAAACCATCAGCTCTAGAAAATACATTTCTTGTAAACGGATCAAACAATCTATCAAGCATTAAAATAGTAAAAACAGAAGTAATTAAAAATAAAATAGGTAATTCTTTTTTTATTGTCGCATGTTTAACTTTAATAGGCCTAATTAAAGCCGACATTCCAATAATTAAAAATACATTAACTATTGTGCTTCCAATAACATTCGCAAAAGCAATTTGTCCATCACCAGCTTGTACACTATTAAAAGAAATAGCCACTTCTGGCGCACATGTTCCAAAAGCCATAATTGTCAGTGCTACAAGCATTTTTGGAACCTTAAACCTCAAAGCAAGTGAAGAAGAAGCAGTAACTAAAACATCAGCTGCCTTAACAATTAAAAACAAACCAAAAACTAGCCAAAATAATTCCCTCATTATTCCTCCCTATATTTAGATGTAAATAAATCTTGATTATCTACAGTTTCCTCCTCATCAATCTTTGGTAAATCATCTAAAGATTTCAAACCAAAATAATCCAAAAATTGATCAGTAACTCCATACAAAATGGGTCTACCAGGAAGATCAGATTTACCAACCTCTTTAATTAAATTCTTTAACACCAACTTACGCATTACATAAGTAGAACCAACACCTCTAATCTCATCAACCATCAATCTCGTAATTGGCTGATTATATGCAATAATAGCTAAAGTTTCTAAAGCAGCAGGACTTAGAGTATCTGAAACTTCTTCATCAACTAAACTCTTATAAAATTCCGCATGCTCCTTTTTTGTAACCAATTTATAATTATTATTATACTTTTCTAATCTAATTCCTCTATCTGAGCTTTCTAAATCAACACTATAATCATTCAATATTTTTTGTAATTCATCATCAGATATACCCATAATTTTAACAAGTCTTTCCTTAGATATACCTTCATCACCAACCACAAATAATAACCCCTCTAACACTGCTTTTAAATTCACTATTTCACCACCTATTCCGTAACTAACAAAATCTCATCTAAATTTCTATCCTGTTTTATTTTTAACTGTCCTTTCTTAGCTAAATCTAATATTGCCAAAAAAGTAACCACCACATAACTTTTATTTCTTATATCAAACAATTCTTCAAATCTAACTTTTTTATTTTTCTGTAATCTTTTCATAATATCATGACATCTCTTACTCACTGAATATTCTTTTCGTGTAACCACCGTATCAAGTGGTCTTTCTATATACTTTTTCTTTTGAAATTCCACAAAAGCTCTAATTAAATCATCTAATGAAATTTCATCATCTAAATTAACTTCACTACTTTTAAAACAAATAAGTTCACTAGGTATTTTAGAATACATAAGTTTTCTCTGAAACTCCATATCTTTAAAATCAGAAGCAAGATTTTTATATTTTTGATACTCAAGTAATCTATTAATCAAATTTTCTCTAGGATCATCTTCATAATCATCAACATCATTATTTTCTTCATTAGGTAAAAGTTCTCGCGATTTCATCTCAATAAGTTCTGCAGCCATCACCAAATACTCACTATCAATATTCAAATTTAGATTTTCCATACTTTCAATATAATTCAAATACTGTTGAGTTATCTCTGAAACATTAATATCAAATATATCAATATCCGCTTCTTTAATTAAATGTAAAAGTAAATCAAGCGGTCCTTGAAATTTATCTATCGTGAATTTGTACTCCATACCTAACATCACCTTAAATAATTATAACATTTTCCTATTTATTAGTTCAAGTAACAGTTAAAAGGAAAATTTTTCTAAAATAATAATAAACTTTAATATAAAAGGACTGATAAATATGATTGCACGAATAGTTTTCTTCCTAATCGGTTTCGGATTCAGTATTGTTGGCTTTGTTTTTATAATTAGTTATCTAAACTTAATCACAATTGGGTATACTTTAACAGAATATGTCCAATTTATAAGTAGTAGTATAGAATGTTTAATTGGACCAATCGGTCTATTAATCACTTCACTCGCAATATTTCTTCCAGGAGGCAAAAAAAATGAACTACATATATGATGTTTTATTAAATTTTCAAACAGAATACTATGACTTTTTCGAATGGAATCAAAATGATAACATATATCATATGCGAAAAACACCGATTATTAAAATAAATAAAAAAAGATTAAATGAATTAAAAAACAATATTGTTAAATTTGATGATGACACCCTAAATATAATAAACTCTAAATCTGAAAGATTTAAACAAAATAACATTTCAAAACTAAAATATATCTTCATCGTCGGTGATGAACATGAATGTCTAGCTATAAAACTTAATAAAAACGGTGTAATAAGTCAAAAAAGTTCCCTACTTCCAAATGAACAAGATGATGTAATAGAAATTCTTAAACTACAACCAGAAATAAAATTAAATTATAAAATAATTAAACAAAAACAAATCAATAACTTTAAAACAAGATTTGAAATAGAAAATGAAAAATTCATTATAGATGAATTAAACAAAATCTACCAGCAAAACAACTTTCAAAAATTAAACTATCTATGTTTGGAGTGCTTTAATAAATCAGAAACTAATATTAATAAAGCTTATATAAAATTAAAACAAGAAATAAAAAAAACAAATAAAAATTTCAAAAAATTATATAACATTTTTAAAATGATTAATCAAAAATAAAAAGGATAAATATTTTTATCCCATAATGTTAAATATAAATGGCAAAGCTATAATAAACACAATTAATAATATAAATAAAACAATCAAGAAATTTTTAGTAGCTTTTTTATCCTTTATTAATTCAATATCTTCATTCTCTTGTTTTTGAGCCATTACAGTCTCTGGAGTAACTGGCATTACAGGTGGAATTCCAGATGTTGCCGCACTCACCTCTGAAGCTACTTGTGTAGTATCAGTAGTAGATACATTTTCTTGAGTAGGCTGTTGTGTTGCAGCATCTACTGTAGGATTTGTTTCAGTTACTGGCGCTACTGGTGTAGAAGTTGATTCCACCGTAGGATTAACAGTTTGCACGTCAACCACCGGTGAAGGCTGTGTAGGAACTGACTCTACTGTAGGATTGACTGTTGGAGTTTCCATCATTGGAGTGACTGGTTGAACAGAAACTGGTTCTACAGTAGGATTAACTGTTGGCGTTTCCATCGCTGAAGCAGCTGGTTGTGTAGTAGTATCAACAGAATTGACATTTAAAGTATCAACCGTAGCAGTATTATTTCCCTCAGGAGCTGGCACAGTATTATCAACTTGATTTGCAAAATCAAAACTATAACTCATTGTATTTTGAGTTTCACCATTATTTATCGCATTATTCTTTTCATCCATATTAATATCCCTCCATATTCTAAAACAATTATATCTAAAATACTATAAAAAGTCAAAATAAAACTAGTAAGTTTTTAAAAGTTACTAGTTTTATTTCATATTATAATGTTCACGAACCTTTTTATTAATTTCTTCTTCGATTTTAGGATTAGCTTTCAAAAAATCCTTAACATTTTCTTTACCTTGACCAATTTTTTCGCCATTATACGAATACCAAGCACCAGATTTCTGAATAATATCAGCCTGAGCACCTAAATCAATAAGTTCTCCTTCATGAGAAATACCTGTACCATACATAATATCAACTTCACAAGTTTTAAAAGGTGGAGCCATCTTATTTTTAACAACTTTAACTTTAACTTTATTACCAACTATTTCTGTTCCAAGTTTAATCTGTTCACTTCTTCTAATATCAAGTCTAATTGAAGAATAAAATTTAAGCGCTCTACCACCTGGTGTTACTTCTGGATTACCATAAGCGACCCCAACTTTTTCTCTAAGCTGATTAATAAAAATTGCAATCGTATTAGTCTTATTAATAACACCTGCTAATTTCCTTAAAGCTTTACTCATAAGTCTAGCTTGAAGACCAACTTGAGCATCGCCCATTTCACCTTCAATTTCAGCCTTTGGTACTAATGCAGCAACCGAATCAATTACAATAACGCTAATTGCTCCACTACGTACTAAAGCTTCCGTAATTTCCAAAGCTTGTTCACCATTATCAGGCTGTGAAAGTAATAATTCATTTATATCTACACCCAAATGAGCTGCATATTGTGGATCCAAAGAATTTTCTGCATCAATAAACGCTGCTTTTCCACCAGCCTTTTGCGCTTCCGCAATCGCATGTAAAGCAAAAGTAGTTTTACCACTAGACTCAGGACCATATATTTCAATAATTCTACCTTTTGGATATCCACCTATACCAAGAGCCACATCAAGAGCAATACTTCCACTAGATATAACATCTATCTCACGGTGTTCATTGTCACCTAAACGCATCAATGAACCTTTACCAAATTGTTTTTCAATATCAGCCAAAACTTGTTTTAAATTTTGATCAACTTCATTAGTTGTTTTTGCCATTATATTTCCTCCTTTTTCACTCCTACAATGACATTTTATAATATTTAAAAATAAAAGTCAATACTTTTGCGAACATTTGTTCAAAAAATAAAAATATAAAAAGGAATCATTACATTCCTTCATCAAATATATATTTTTTGTTAATTGTAAAATATTGAATTCCTGAAATAATTGAAAGCACACATGCCACAATAAGTAAAAAGTCAGAAATATGAATATTCCAAAGTTCAAAAGGTAAATTATAAAATAAAGTTAAAACAATACCTACCATTAAAGAAGCCGTTTTAAATTTACCAGTTTTAATTGCTGCTACTACATTACCTTTAGAACCAGCTATCATTTTAATTGAATCTACAATTGTATCCCTAACAATAATAACAACTGGTATAATTGGATGAATAAATCCTTGTGCACATAAAATAATCAAAATAGAATTAACTAAAACTTTATCTGCAATAGCATCCATCATCTTACCAAAATCAGTAACCAAATTACGGGAACGTGCTATATAACCATCCACAAAATCCGTAAGTGAAGCTAAAATAAATAATATTCCAGCTATCGGATAACGAATATCAACTCTAATTGACTCATTAATAAAAAGTTGAGTTACATTAATACCCATTGCTGAAAAAGGAAAAAGTAAAATTAAAATTATTAAAAAAGTCATAAAAATTCTTGTCATTGTTAATTTATTTGGTAAATTCATATCAACACTACCTACTTTCCGTTATAATAGTTCCTTCAACAAAATCATCACTATCTTCATGATTTAAACTAATAATTAAATAAATAATTAATATAATTAAAACTACTATAATTGCATAAACCACAAACATAATAAGCGAAGTCCTATTTTTTCTTTCCATAGTATAAGGAGATTTAATCTTCTTTGTTTCCTTTTTCTTCTTCTTCGCAGCTTTTATATCATCCAAAGAAAGTCTTGAAGTATAATCAAATAAATACTCATTAAATTCATCAATTAAATCCTCTTTATCAAGGCCCAAATATTTCGCATAATCTCTAATAAAATACTTTAAATAAAAAATATCTTTAAAAGCCTCAGAATTTCCTGCTTCAATATTTTCAATTTGAGATGGCCTCAATTTTAAATCTTCAGCCACTTCTTCAATTGAAACACCAATGCTTTCTCGGGCTTCTTTTAATTTTTCGCCAATCTCTTTCATGATTATCCTTCCTTAAATATACAAAAATAATATTTTATAAGCCATGTTCTGTTCCTATCTCTAGGCGGCAAACATTTATCTATTGCTAAAAGCAATCCCATAAGAAATTCGTAAATTCTCTCTTATTAGGTTCCCCTACCAAAATTTGGGTTTCTTACTTGTGGGGTTTACCACGTTTCACTCTTTTATTTCTAAAAGCATCGTCACTGCGGCACTTTATGAAGCCTCACCATATCATAGACTTAGGCTAAGCCTCGCCGTTAGTTAAAAAACTACCATAGGTTATTTTTTCCCTATGCACAAACACTACAATCATCACAGACTGTGTAAGCATGGACTTTCCTCTACATTATTAAAAATGCAGCGTTTGCCAAAATATTATTTCATTCCATCACCATAAATAATTTTTTCCAAATTAGATAAACGTCTAAGTAAATCTGCATTTGAAACCTCAGTAGGTGCTGCATTTCTAAGTACATCTAACTTAGTTCTCGCATTACGCACTTCTTGCTTTAATCTGATGTTTTCATCAATTAAATCCTTCTTTTCACGCTCTAAATCTTTAATTATTGAAATCATCTCATCATAATCACTTATTACTTCATCTAAGAATTTATCCACTTCTTGGGGTCTATAACCTCTAGTATCAATCTTAAACTCTTTTTCCAAAATATCCTTTGGAGTAAGTAATAATCTTTCTTGAAGCACGGTCATCCCCTCCTTAATCATTATCATTTTCTCAAAAAAAAGACTATTTGTCAATGACCATTAATTGCCACCTAAATAGCCCTTTATATTATTTAGTTCTTTGATTTTCTTTTTCATCATCTAATTTAACAAAATCATTCACTTCACCACGAATAATTGCATCTAGTAAAGGAGTTAAATCTAGAAACTCATTTTCTTTCTTAATAGCTTCTATTCCTCTTAAAATTATCAAAGATTGTAAATCCTTATCTGCATATTCCAAATATCTTAAATTTTGAATTATTGCCACTGATACAATATCTATATCTTTTTTTAAATCCTCACTAGCAAACTCTAAATTGCTCCCATCTCTCATAATTGCAAGTAAAACTAAATCTCTATCCTCTCTCACACATCTAGGTGCAAGGCATAAAGACACACCAGCCTCAATTCTTCTTGTCCATTCATTTCTCGAATTTCCACTAAGCATTTCCTCACCCCCAAAATCGAATCATATTATAACAGTTTTTTTTGCAAAGTCAAATTAAGACAAATCATCATTACTCTTTACTATATTGCGAATAATTATATTTACAAATAACTTTTATAAACTTTTTCAAAAACAAATTCCTAGTAAACAAAAAAGACTACTCTAAAATAGCCTTTATTCTTCTAACACCCGCACTGCTTGCTTCTTCCTTTTTAATCTTAAAATGTCCAAGCTCACCTGTATGACCAACATGCGGTCCTCCACATAATTCCATAGAAACATCACCAATCTTATAAACTGTAACTATATCAGGATATCTATCTATAAATGTACATTCAGCTCCAGACCTAATAGCCTCATCTTTACTCATTTCTAGTTTCTCAACTAAAATATCTTCATCTATCCATTTATTAACTAAATCCTCAGTATGTTTTTTCTCTTCATCAGTCATTTTATGATCACATGGAAAATCAAATCTAAGTCTTTCAGGTGTAATATTACTACCAAGTTGATGAACATCTGGCCCAATAACCTTTTTTAAAGCCGCATTAAGTAAATGCGTTGCTGTATGATATTTTGTCTCTACCTCACTGTTACCGGAAAGTCCACCCTTAAATTTACCCTTTGAAGCTGTTCTAGACTTTTCTTGATGTTCTCTAAACTTTTCGTAAAAACCATCCACATCTACATCCATTCCTCTATCTTTAGCTTCCTCTATAGTAAGTTCAATTGGAAAACCATAAGTATCATATAATTTAAACGCAATTGTCTTATCAATAGTTTTCTGTTCAGAATTAACTAACTTTTCAAACTCTCTAAGCCCTTTTTCCAAAGTCCTATTAAATTTTTTCTTTTCATTAGAAAGTACATCTAAAACAACTTGTTTATTATCAGAAAGCTCACTATAATAATTTTCATATTTACTAATAATAAGTAAAGCAATTTGTTCATCCCAATCACTATCAATAGCAGTACCTAACTTTCTAATTTGACGAATAGCCCTTCTAATTAACCTTCTCAAAATATAACCTTGATCAGTATTACTCGGTTTAATACCAGCAGGATCAGCTGCAATAAACACCGCCGTTCTAATATGATCAGCTACAATTCTCATAGCCTTTTCATTACCTTCATAAGGAAGATTTGTTATCTCCTCTATTTTTTCAATTATATCTTTCCATATTGAACTTTGGTAATTATCATTAACCCCTTCAAGAACTGCCGTTATTCTCTCAAGTCCCATTCCTGTATCAACATTCTTTTGTTTCAATTCAGATATATTACCATTTTCATCTTTATAAAATTCCATAAATACATTATTCCAAATTTCAACCCATCTATCATCCTCAGGATCAAACTTTTTTGGAATTTCATCATCACTTCTAAAATAAAATATCTCTGTATCTCCTCCACAAGGACCAGAATCACCAGGTATCCAAAAATTATCACCAATACCTAAATAAGCAATCCTATCATCACTTATACCATGTTCCTTCCAATACTTAGCCGAAACTTCATCACGTGGAATCTTGTCATCACCCTCAAAAACCGTTACAGCCAGCCTTTCCACAGGAATTTTTAAAACTTTATTTAAAAATTCAAAACTATAATCAATAGATTCTTTTTTAAAATAATCTCCTAAACTCCAATTACCAAGCATCTCAAAAAAAGTATGATGAGTAGTATCCCCTACTTCTTCCAAATCATTTGTTCTAACACATTTTTGATAATCACAAAGCCGCTTGCCATAAGGATGCCTCTCACCCATTAAATAAGGAACAAGTGGCTGCATCCCTGCCGTATTAAATAAAACTGATGGATCATTTTCTGGTACCACAGGACTACTAGGTATTTGCTTATGTCCTTTACTAACAAAATATTTTATAAATTCATCTCTAATATTCATGTTCTACCTTCCTCACTACATCGTAAACTTTTTCCTTTAAATCAGATAAAGTTCCATCATTATGAATCACATAATCGTAACTATTATACTCATCTAATGCCACCTCAGTCAAATGTTTTTGCTCTTTTTCCGATAAAACACTATCATAACCATCTCTAATTACTCTAATATTAATTACATCATCAAAATTCTTTTTTGGCCACTCCATCTCATTTGGAAATCTCGCATCAGAAATTGTAATAATATCAAAATAATAACTATAAACCTTAATATCTTCACAAATTCTTCTAACAAAAAAATCATTATCTATTTTCATACGTATAATATCTGTTCCAAGTTCTTGTAATAACTCTCTAGGTTTAGTTTCCTCACTGCCATCCCAATTACTTATTCTTTTCGCATATTCTTTAATATAACTTCCATAAGCCAAATTAATAACCCTTAAGCCCTTACTTTCATATATCTCTTTAATATCTAAAGCTATTGTATCTTTACCATGCCTTGCTTTTCCAGAAATAACATATATCTTCATAAAAATCTCCCCTTATAGAAAAACCACTACACCGTGGTTTCTTCTTTCTCTATTACATCATCTTTATCTAATATTCCATATTTTTCATCATAAAATTTGAAAACTGTTTTAAGTGCAGCAATCACTGGTGTTGAAATAAGCATTCCAACAATTCCAAAGAAATAACCAAATATCAAAAGTCCAAGCATAATTGTAACTGGATGTAATTTAGTTGTCTTTGACATAATAAGCGGTTGTAAAAAATTACCTTCTAAAAATTGAATAATAGCAATAACAACCAAAGTCAAGATACCAACAGTAGGACTTTGAGTAAGGCCAACTATAACCGCTGGTGCTCCACCTATATAAGGTCCCGCATAAGGAATAATATTAGTTAATCCGCAAAATAACCCAAATAGCATTGGAGCCTGCAAACCCACAGCCCAAAATGCTAAAGATGAAAGTATAAATATTAATGTACAATCAAGTACTGCACCTTTCACATAACTTCTAAGTGAACCATTAACCTCATCCAATAAAGCAACCGTTGTTTTTCTAAACTTCTTTGGAACAAAAGTAAACAAATTTGAACTATTATCAAAATTAACGATTAAGAAAAATCCAATAATTAAACCAAGCACAAACACACCAAGTCCTGAAAATAAACTAGAGATAAATCCTAAAATATTTTGTGGCATTGTTGTAGTAATATTAGTTGCAAATCCTTCAAGTGAAGTAAGTGCTTCTTGTTTCATCTTCTCAAAATTAACAAAATTTGAACTTTCCAAATTATTAAATAAATTTATACTCCACTCTTTAACCGTATCAAACACATCAGGAATAATATGTGAAAACTCACGAACTTGATCAATCAAAAGTGGAATCAATGTCACTAAAACTAGAAAAATAACTATAAATATAAGTAAATAAGTAATAACAGCACCTAATGTTCGCTTAATTTTTTTAGTCTCAAGCCATTTAATAAAAGGATCAAAAAGCCAAGCTATCAAAATACCAATAAAAAGTGGCAAACAAATTTCTAATATTTTAATTATAAAATCTAATATCTTAGTTTCTTTAAATAATCTAATAACTACATAAGCAATTGCTGCTACAAGTAAAAGATATAGAACCCTCAAAACTTTAGAAGCTAAATCAGTAACCTCATTTACCTTTTTAACATCTAACTCTTTACTAACCTTACGTCCAAACATATTCATCACCTAGACAGTTAATAATTCTTGTTCTTTTTCTTTCTCTTTTTCATCAATTACTTTATTATATTTATTAATTAAATTTTGAACATCATCCATTAAATTATCTTTTTCATCTTCAGTTAAATCTTCATTTTTCTTAATATCATTATTACTATCTTGTCTAATATTTCTTAAATTAATCTTGCCTTCTTCAGCAATCTGCTTAACTTGTTTAACATACTCTTTTCTTGTCTCTTCAGTTAATGCTGGAATATTTAAAATAATGCACTCTCCATTATTATTAGGAGTAAGTCCAATATTAGCCTCATAAATACCTTTTTCAATATCATTTAAACAAGATCTGTCAAAAGGTTTAATCATAAGTTGTCTTGCCTCAGGAATTGAAATGGTCGCTAAAGATTTTAAAGGTGTAGCTGTTCCATAATAATTAACCGTAACGCCATCTAATATGGCTGGATTAGCTCTTCCTGCCCTAACGTTTGTGAAACGTTTCTCCATTGTTTCAATTGCTTTTT
>CALVRQ010000018.1 GCA_944358685.1 uncultured Bacilli bacterium | reverse complement strand
ATTATTTTTATTCAAAATTTCTGAAAGTTCTTGCATGACTTTTAAATCATTTGTAAATGGTTCATAACCTTTCGGAATGATGTTTTGCTCTAATATTTTATTAACGTCATCATAATTCATTTTCTTTTTAGAATTAATAACACTATCATAGATGACATAATCTATAATTTCCCCTTCAGCTGATATATACATATCGACGGTTTTAGTTAAACGGTCGACGCCTTCGTTTAATGAACATATGCCATTTGATATTTGATGTGGAAACATTGGAATAACAGAGTCGGCTAGATAAACTGATGTTCCTCTTTTTTTTGCTTCAATATCTAATGGAGTTCCTTCTTTTATATAATGACTTACATCAGCAATATGAACACTTAAGATATAATGGTTATCTATGGTTTTAACGATGCTTACGGCATCGTCCATGTCTTTGGTATCTTTGCCATCAATAGTAAATATTCTTTGATCTCTAAGGTCTTCTCTACCTTCTAAGTCTTCTTTTTGAACTTCATCTGGAATGGTTTTTAGCTGCTTAATAACATCTTCCGGGAATTCTTTTAGAAAACCATGCTCAGCAGCGATTGTGGCTATTTCGATATCTGGATCATCTTTATGGCCAACAACTTTATCAATATGGCCTTCGAAAACTGCTTTATTTTCAATGATGGCGATTCTTTCTTTATCCATGTCCACTAGGACGCGACTTCCAACAACCAATCTTTTTAATTCTTCTTTTGGACATATGACTGTTACATTACCATGGATTGTATATGGTATAAATTCTCCATCTCCAACATATTCAAAGATGGTTTTACCTTTTCCTCTTTTGACTATTTTTTCAACATTGGCATCGGCATAATTAGTTTTTCCATGATGAATATTAGTTAAAACGACGATGTCACCTTCTAAGGCTCCATTTAAGTGTTCTTCTCTAATTAAGTATTTTATTTTATGTCCATTATGTTCAATAAAGACAAAACCTTGCCCCATTTGATTGATGTGAATTACACCTTGAACTTTGCCTAATCCTTTACAATCAAATTTTTTGTAATATCCTTCATCATCTAAATATATTTCGCCTTGTTCTTCTAATTCATTTAAGGCATTAATAAAAGAAGCTTGCATAGTTTCCCCTTTAATGTGCGCAGCTTTGCGCAGTTGGTCTAATGTAAGCTTCTTTAAATCGACATTTTTCATAATTTCTGCTTTTATTTCTTCATAGCTTAATATTTCTTTTGACATTTTTCCCCCACCTAACAATTTCATTATAACTAGTTTTCGAATAATTAACAATAGTTTATTTATAATTTCTAAAAATTGTTAAAAATGAAGACATAACGATCTTTACCAGTTAAGTCTTGTTCAGTGGTTATTTTTAAATTTGGAAAGTATGATTTAGCAATAGTAGTAATTGCTTTACTTTGGGTCATACCTATTTCAAAGGCAATGAGACTTTTTTCTTTTAAAAATGGCTTTATATTTTCTAATATTTTTCTATAGTAGTAAAGGCCATTTTCATCAGCATATAAAGCTAAGTGTGGTTCATTATTTTTTACTAGAGGGTCAATTATTTCATCTTTTGAAATATATGGTGGATTACTAATTATTATATCGAATTTACCTTGAATATTATCAAGTAGATTACTTTGTTTAAAATTTATTTTGACATTATTTCTTTTAGCATTTTGTTTGGCTATTTCTAAGGCTTTTTCCGATATATCAGTGGCGGTAACCTTGCTATTTAAATGCTTGGCTAAAGTTATGGCGATTGCTCCACTTCCAGTTCCAATATCTAGTATTTCTAAAGGTTCAGTAAGCTGTTTTGAATAATTAATGGTTTTTTCTACTAAGGTTTCAGTTTCAAATCTCGGAATTAAAACATTTTCATTTACTAGAAGATTAACATCATAGAAATCGACGTTACCAACAATATACTGAACAGGCTTTCCTTCTTTTAATTGTTTTAATCCATATTCTAATTTTTCTTTAGGAAGATATTTTTTTAAGTATTCAGTATCTGACATTTAAGCCTCTTTTAATTTTCTGTTTTGATCTTCGGTAATTAGCGCTTCAATAATATCATCTAAGTTTCCTTCCATAACTCTATCTAAATTTTTAGTAGTGTAACCTATTCTATGGTCGGTTACCCTATTTTGTGGATAGTTATAGGTTCTGATTTTTTCTGATCTATCACCAGTTCCAATTTTGCTTCTTCTTTCTGAACCTAGTTTTTCTTCTTGCTCTCTTAGTTTGGCTTCATAAAGTCTTGTTCTAAGCATTTGCATGGCTTTTTCTTTATTTTGAATTTGGCTTCTTTCGTTTTGACATGTGACAACGGTGTTTGTTGGTAAGTGAGTTATACGAACGGCACTATCGGTGGTGTTGACACATTGTCCACCAGCTCCGGTACTACGGTAAACATCAATTCTTAAATCACCTGGATTTATTTCAACATCGACTTCTTCGGCTTCTGGCATGACTAGCACTGTTGCAGTTGAGGTATGTACTCGCCCCTGCGTTTCAGTTACTGGTACTCTTTGTACTCTATGGGCACCTGATTCATATTTTAATTTTGAATAAACATTATCACCTTTAACCATGAATTCAACTAAAGGATATCCCCCAGCGTCTGAATGTTCTTCAGATAACACTTCGATTTTCCAATCTTGTTTTTCAGCGTATTTAGTGTACATTCTATATAAATCACCAGCAAAGATATTGGCTTCATCTCCACCAGCAGCACCTCTTATTTCAACGATAACGTTTTTACCATCATTTGGGTCTTTTGGTAGTAAAATGATTTCGATTTGGGATTCTAAATCTTCTTTTTCTTTATTTAATCTAGCAATTTCTTCTTTGGCAAATTCTCCTAATTCTGGATCTTTAGTCATTTCTTTAGCTTCTTCTAAGTCTGAATTAATTTTTTTATATTTTTGATACGCATCATAAGCATCCTTTAGAGAAGCTTGCTCTTTGGTTAATCTTAGGGTTTCTTTGATGTTACTTAGAACTTCTGGTTTACTTAATTCACTAGATAGTTCATTATATTTTTCTTCGATTGCAATTAATCTTTCTAACATTTTCATCACCTTTTTTTCGTATTCGATTATACTATATTTTATGTTTTTTATCAAATAATCAACCACCCTGCACTGAAAGTGCAGGGTTTGTAGTGATGACTGAAAGTCATACTATGCTAAAGCATACTATCTTGTCTAAAAATATCATCAACATTATCATTTTGATTTTCTATATATTCTTCT
>CALVRQ010000017.1 GCA_944358685.1 uncultured Bacilli bacterium | reverse complement strand
CTAACCAACTGAGCTACAGGCCCATTTCTCATTCGACTTTATCATTGTACATTATTTTATGAAATTTGACAAGTGTTTTTTCAGTTTTTTTTCACAATCACTCAAATTTCTTCTATATTCTAACATAGTTAAAGCCAAATGACAATACAAAACAGTAAAATTTCTAAATTTATTATTTCTTTTTTACTAAAGTTCTAGCATGTCTATCCATAAAATCATCAATCTGATTACATGAAGCTGTTTCTAGCATAACAAGGTCATCCTCATCAAACTCACAAAAATCTGAACCAAAAGCTTCCTTAAGTGCTTCTTTAATCTCTAAATCATCAGCCAAATTATTTAAATCATATAATTTTGTACGTAAAAGATTTAATAATCTCCCAAGTTCATACATTTCATTTTCAAATAAATCACATTTCTTATCATGAACAAGCTTTATATATGAATCTAAATTACACATTGTATTATCTAAATCAGCATTTGTTGGTAATGTCAAAGAATCAAAAGTAAAATCATATATAGTCATTTTCCATTCCCTAGAATCAAAATTCCCACTATTCACCCCACTAAAGCCAATCTTTCTATTACCTCTTATTATAAACTTTGGACAATGAAAAAAGAGAGAAACAAATTCATCGCCAGTTTCGTATTTTTCGGCCGGACAAACATCAGAATAAACATTTTCTTCCTCGTAATAAATACGACTTAAATATCCATTTTTAACAGTACCCTTAGGATGATAATTAAGTTGAACTTGTTCATCGGTATCAAGATTAAATTTTAAATATACTAGATCTATATCTAATTTATTAATTTCATTTAAATTATTAATTACTTGATTTATATATTTTTCTTTTAAATCATCATTAATATTTTCTATATTATTAATAATATAAACCATAAAAGACATATAATAATCTAATTTATCTAAAAATTCTTGTACTTTCTCTTCATCAAAAATATTAAAAAAAGTTTCATATTCATCATAAAGTCTTTTAGATTTCTTACTTATAAATGAAAAATCTTTAAATAAAGCATGTTCAATAACACTAATATTTTTATTTTTATATAACTCCAACAGCTCATTAAAAAGCAAAACGACCTCATTATAATCACTTTTAACAAATTCTAAAAGCTTAACAACTAAATTATAATCTAGCTCATTAAGAGGCAAGCCCTTCTCAGAAAAATCCTCATATAAATTAACAAATACTTCTTTAAAATCAGAATAATTAATCATTATATAATCACCTTCTCCGTGTTATCAAAGTATATCACAAAATTATCTTAAGTCAAAAAATACTCGAATTTTGAATATTAATACTAAACAATACATTAAATAAAAAAATAACTATTGAATTTATCCACCATTTTATGTTATACTTATTAAGAACTTGTCTCCTTAGCTCAGTTGGTAGAGCAACTGACTCTTAATCAGTGGGTCTGGGGTTCGAGCCCCCAAGGGGACACCATTTAAGCATATTAAAAGAATTGCTAATAAATTCAGCAATTCTTTTTTATTAATAATTTTCAGCTTTAATTTCAAAGTATGATTGTGGATGAGCACATACTGGACAAACTTTAGGAGCTGAATCACCATAGTGAACATGGCCACAATTACGGCAAACCCACATCTTAGGAGTTTCACTCTTAAATACTTTTTCATCTTTAACAGCTTCTAATAATTTATTATATCTTTCCTCATGAGTTTTTTCAATTTTACCTACTTCTTCAAATAAATATGCAATATGGTCAAAACCTTCTTCTTTAGCATCTTTTGCCATATCTGCATACATTTCAGTCCATTCGTAATTTTCACCTTCAGCAGCAAGTCTTAAAGCTTCTTTAGTATCTACCTTTAAACTATCTTTAATATCACCACCAAATAATGTTTTTAACCACATTTTAGCATGTTCTTTTTCATTATTAGCAGTTTCTTCAAAAATAGCTGCAATTTGTTCATATCCTTCTTTTTTAGCAGTAGCTGCAAAATAAGTATATTTGTTCCTAGCTTGACTTTCTCCAGCAAAAGCAGTTAGTAAATTTTTTTCAGTTTTTGTTCCTTTTAATTCCATATTTTATATCTCCCTTCTTTTTAATATTTGGTCATCAGAAACAACCGATTACCATTAAAATTATACCATAATATCAAATAAAAGTATATAATTTAACCTTCTATTTCTTTATTAATCCAACTCATTATAACTTTAACAACATAATCTACTTCATCTAAAGTAAGTTTTCTTCCTTTAGGAATATGGTGCCATTTTTCCAAACACCCCCTACAACAAGTTCCTGTTGCGTGCTGAGCAATAAAAACCGGATGCCCCTTCATCGCTGTTTGTCTTCCATCATTTTTAGGATAAGCTGGTTTTAACTTCTTATTAATAAAATCATAAGCATGACTTTCTATAACATCTAGTCCCTTTTCATTAACATAATCAATCATATATTTACGCAAATGAAAACTAGACCGAAATTTTGATTTACTTAAATTTTGAAACAAATAATCTAAATTCTTATACATAATCAATCTTTCAAATAACCTAAAAGTTTATCTATAACCTCCTCTAAAACTTCCCGCTTATCATCCCGGCGATTATCCCTATCAACATATATATCAAAATCAATATACTTTTCACTGTTTCTATCAAAAATACACATGAACACTTGATTATCATTTCCACATTTATTTTGAGGATCTCTTTTACCAAGTTTACCAGTTATTCCCACACCATAATCACTACTTGCAAATACACTTATAGCTCTAGCCATTTCCCTAGCCGTTTCCAAACTATAAACTGTATATTTATCAATAATATCAGCACTAACTCCCATTTTAATCTTATAATCATTAGAATAAGTCACTGCACTAAAATTTAAAACACTACTCGCCCCAGGTACATTTGTAATTGCATTTACAATCGCTCCACCAGTACATGATTCCATTGTACTAATTGTTTTATTTTTTTCACGTAAAATATTGACAACTTCTTTTAATCTTTTTTCCATTCCATTATCACCCTATATAATTATACACCAAAAAAGAGACATTAACGTCTCATTTTCATATTTTTTTGATACGTTGAATAAACCATTCGTACACAAGTACCATTGATATCTTCACGTTCATAATTCCAAAAATCAAGTCCATTCATTAAACCTTTTAATACCCTTCTATTTTGTTCATGATCAATTTCATTATAATCATCATAAGTTCCTAAAATAACTCTAGTATCAGCATTAGTAATTTCAGGAATTTTAGTAAATAATCTAACTAATGAATTTGCATCATCAAATGGCATTACAGCATGAACCAAATTAATCTTTGATAATTCTACAGGATTTTCAGTCAATAACTCAACAAGTCCTGAATAACATACTTTAAATTTAGGAAAGTCAGTCATATAATTAGTAACCAATAATCCCTCATCATTCATAATCTCTAAAGCTGTATAATTGTCATCCAAATCAACAATTTCATTCAATTTATCTTTAAAAAATGATGCATACCTTTCTAATTGAACATTCTCTAAAGTTGATGGAATATCAGTTTTGAAAGCATCAACCTTAAAATCACTAACTTTTTTTGATACAACTAACTGCGGTAAAATTTCTTTCATTTCGCACCTCTTTCTAAAAAGCTCTATTATTATACCGCAAAAATAAATAATGTCAAATTGACAAAAACATATATAGTTTAAATTAGTTTTAAATTTAAGTATACAAAAAGAACAAAGTAATCACTCCGTTCTTAAAGTTTCAACAGGATCTTTCTTAGAAGCCATATTAGCCGGGATTGCCCCACCAATAATTGTTAACGTTAAACTAATAACTATCAAAATAATTGCATGAATAGGATTCAACTTAGCTACATTTGCAAGCCCAGATAAATCCTCTATAATTATATTAGCCGGAACTATCAAAATATAAGCAAAAACAACTCCAAGTATACCAGAAAAAATACCAATAATAAATGTCTCTGCATTAAATACTCTTGTAATATCTTTCTTTCTAGCTCCTAAAGCTCTTAAAATGCCAATTTCCTTAGTACGCTCTAAAACTGAAATATAAGTAATAATTCCAATCATAATTGAAGAAACAACCAACGAGATTGATGAAAAAGCAATAAGTACTATCGTAATTGCATCCATAATATTACCAGAAAGCGTCGAAATCATCTCTGCCATATCAGTATATTGGATAACATCATCTTCATCTTTTCCATCATTATATTTATCTAAATAATTAAGTATATTATCCTTTGTATTAAAATCTTTAGGATAAATATAGATTGCTGAAGGAACTACATCTGCCCCCAAATATCCTAAAAACATTTCTTTCGTATTTGTCTCATCAAAAGTTTGATGCGTAAGCACATTATAAGAAACACTATTTTGTTCTTTAACAATTTCTGAATCTTTATTATGACTTATAACCTCATCTATTAAAGCCTCAGTATAATAAAGTCCACTACCACTAGTAATAAGTTCCTTATCCTCTTTACCACGAACAATAGCCATTATTTTCACAGAAATACTATTATCACTATTGTAAAGTTTGCCTAAATCAGTCTCGACCTTAAAATTATCCCCAATCTTCTCATAATAATCATCATTAATAGCTACTTTAAATTCTTTATTTAAAATATCGTCAAAACTTACGCCATCATCAAAACCTAAACTTTCTAAAACAGAAGCACTAATCTGATTTCTACTATTAACAATAAGTATCAAACCAGCTTCATCACTAATATTTCCAGCTAAAACATCATAATTTTTCTCAAGTAACCCATCTTCATCATTTGGATTCTCTGGTAAAGTACTACTAGACATACTAGATAATCCAGCACCGCTATTTACTAAATTATAATTATCCCCAGTTTTATTCACCAAATTAATATTAGTACCTTTAACATAAGATATCCCAGATACATTACTCATATCCATATCATCTAAATAATTAACAAAATCTGAAGTAATTTTATTAGTATGCACAATTGTATCTTTTAAATCATCTTGAGCAAAAACTTTCTTATCACTAGGATACTTTTCTATCTCACTCTTACCAGTAAGTTCACTAAGTGTCTCTTCATCCATCTGCATCGTCTGATTAGTAATCATAATTGGCGACTGAGATAAAGAATCCTGCTCAAAATTTTCAACCTCGATATTAAAACCATTAGATAAAGAAAGAATAAGGGCAATACCAATAATTCCAATTGATGAAGCAAAAGCAGTTAAAAAAGTTCTACCTTTTTTAGTACGAATATTTCCAAAAGAAAGTTTTAATGCTGCCCAAAAACTCATCGCTGTTTTATTTATTTTTAAATTACCAGTTTTATCATCAGAATCAAACGGCTCAGTATCACTTAATAACTTTCCATCTTTCATTTCAACAATTCTTGTCGCATAACTTTCTGCAAGTTCTCTATTATGTGTCACCATAATAACCAATTTATCCTTAGAAATATCTTTTATAAGTTCCATAATTTGCATACTTGTCTTACTATCCAAAGCTCCAGTAGGTTCATCAGCCAAAATTATTTTAGGATCATTTGCTAATGCTCTCGCAATAGCAACTCTTTGCATTTGACCGCCAGAAAGTTGATTAGGTCTTTTATGAGCATGTTCACCAAGTCCAACTTTTTCAAGCAAATTTAAAGCTTTCTTTCTTCTTTCAGATGCATTCACACCACTCAAAGTCATACCCATTTCAACATTTTCCAAAACAGAAATATGTCCAATTAAATTATAACTTTGAAATACAAAACCAATCGCATGATTACGATAAGCATCCCAATCCTTATCCTTAAATTTCTTAGTAGACTTACCATCAATAATTAAATCGCCAGAAGTATATCTATCTAATCCACCAATAATATTAAGTAAAGTAGTTTTACCAGAACCACTAGGTCCAAGTATTGCTACAAATTCATTTTCTCTAAAAGATAAATTTATACCTTTTAAAGCATGTTGAACAAAATCACCAGTTTTATAATTTTTTTTAATTGCTTTTAACTTTAACAAACTAAATCTCCTATCTCATCATATTAATTAAAAAGACAACTATGCCACATTTGCCAAAGTTGTACTTTTTGGTTCAAAATCAACTAACTGCTGAAGCATCTCACCATATCTAAACCTAGTATCTCGAACCGTTAATAAATCATAATCATATTGTGGATCCATCAAAATAGTTGAATCCCCTTTATCAAGTTCATCTAATTCACGAACTAACGCAACATAAACTGTTTCATACTTATTCTCTAAATTATATCTATTATAAATATCACTTAAAATCTTTTTACTAGTCACATTCATCGCAATCATCGGTACATATTTTTCTTTTGCAAGTCCTTCTGCTATCATTGAATAAGCATTGATAAAACTAAGTAGTTTCATCTCACTATCTTTATTTTTCTTAACAAAATCATCGTTAACTTCATAAATAACATATCTTATAAAACTAGAGTCACATTGATCTAACAATTTAAAAATTTTCTTAAGCTCGTATACCGCTTCACGTTCATCAGTTGCACTACCATATATCATCGCACCAGATTTCATACCTTCTTCGCTACAAACATGCATATTTTCTAAAAAAACTTTTTCATCTTTTATATTATCAACATTCAAACAAGGAAGTATAACCAATTTCGCATTTTGATCACGTAAATCACGAAAATCTTTTTGTGTAAGCTTATCACCATCTAAAATCTTTTGAGCCACAAACTCAGAATCAATTTGTTCTAAATCCTGAACATCATTTTCCTCATACATCTCAGAAGAATTTTCTTCATTAAAAACTTCTTCAACAGGTTCTTCATGAACTTCCTCTATATATGAATCATCAATAACTTTACTATCTACTGGGCTAAGCATTACGCTACTCTTATTAACGACAATTTTAGGTTTTTCTATTTCTTCCTTTCGTTTCATTTCTAAAAACAACTTATATTTATCCAAAACAATTTCTAATGCTCTCGCATAATTTGCATTTTCAGGATCAAAATCAGGCCATCTTATCATTCTATAATCCAAATCACCCTTCATACATGCATAACCTAAACTTCCTTCTAAATAATCCACAGCTAAATTATAAACACGTACCCAAGCCTTACGATAATTAGGGTCACCTTTACTTGGAATAGTAACAATATTCTTAAGATTACTGTTTGGTACGTCAACCCAAACCTCACGGCCTTTCGCCACTATAAAATTATTAGGTTTCAAAAGTTGCGATTTTATCCAATCTATATGGTCACACGTTACATCACGAATTTGATTAATCAAAGCCCCTGAATCTTTTACATCATTCATGTCATCACCCGCTCTATTATTATTAATATCATTATACATCTTCTTTACATATTGTGTCAATAATTTCATCAAAAAAAGCCCAAAAACTAAGGGCTTATCTATATTTTAATTTTTTTAGAAACTTTATAAAATAAATCTGTAAACAGATTAAATAAAGTAATCGCAATCATAAACAAAGTTAAAATTAAAATCAATAATTTTGGTGTCAAAATCGTAAGTGAAAATAAATTTCTAAAGAAAACAACACCTAAAGTAAACAATATTGCTAAAAAGATAAATAAACATCTACGTAATGTATTAAATGGAACACTTATTCTATATAAAAGCATAAAACCTATAAGTCCTGTCAAAACAACACATAATGTTGATACTTCATCTTCAGTTAACTTTATAAAATTAGAAATCAGAATAATAATCAAAACATTTGCCACAATCGTAAGAGCTGTAGGAATTGACCTTTTTAACACATTAATAATAATCTTACCATTAATTCTCTCATTGTTTGGCTCCAAAGCTAAAATAAAGGATGGTATTCCGATTGTTACCACACTAGTAAGTGTAAGTTGAATTGGTTCAAATGGATAACTAATAGGTAAAAAAACAAATAAAATAGCTAACAATGTCGCATAAGTTGTTTTACAAAGGAACAAAGATGATGACCTTTGAATATTATTAATACTCCTTCTACCTTCGGCAACAACTTTAGGCATTGAAGCAAAATTAGAATCTAAAAGAACAAGCTGTGAAACATTACGAGCCGCATCACTACCACTATTCATTGCTACACTACAATCCGCTTCCTTTAAAGCTAAAACATCATTAACTCCATCTCCAGTCATTGCCACCGTATGACCTAAAGCCTTTAAAGCCATAATAATTTCCTTTTTCTGGGATGGTTTAACTCTACCAAAAACATTATATTCATCAGCAATCTCAACAATCGGTCTATCACACACACTCATATCAATATATTTAACATCCTTAAGCCCTACTTTAGCTGCCACACCAGCCACCGTCTTTGGATTATCTCCAGAAATAAGTTTTATATTCACACCTTGTTCTTTAAAATAATCCAAAGTAGCTCTAGCTTCTAATCTAATTTTATCATTAATAATCACAAGTGCCATTGGCTCTACATCTAAAGGTAATTTTTTATTTAACTTATGATTTACCTTACCTAAAAGTACCACTCTATTACTATCCACATAAGTACTCAATTCTTTATCTATTTTAGAAGTATCTTTTAAAACAATCTCTGGTGCCCCAAGTATATAACTAACATCCTCAAAACTAATACCCGACCACTTAGCCTGAGAAGAAAATGGTACAATTTCCAATACTTTATGATCATTTCTTCTTGCATACTTCTTACTAATCGCTTCCATCGTCTGATTATCATTATCCATATGATAACTCATTATACTTAAAGCATCTACTATCTCATTCATATCAGCACGTAAAGGAACTACTTTAGATACTTCCATCTCACCTTTAGTCAAAGTACCAGTTTTATCCAAACAAATAGTATCCACCCTAGCCAAAGTTTCAATACAATATAACTCCTGCACTAAAACATTATATTTAGCAAGTCTCATA
>CALVRQ010000016.1 GCA_944358685.1 uncultured Bacilli bacterium | reverse complement strand
ATCAAATGAAATATGGGGTATCTAATTTGTCTTTTGATTTAATTTTAATTGCCATATTAATTATTATTACGATCCCTTCAGTTTTAAATGTAGTTAGATTACTTAAATCAAAAAATAAGCTATAGTTTTCTTTCAATCTTATGAAAATATAATAATATAGTAGTTGGAATTTGTAATGGTGTGTTAAAGAATTTTATAACTGTTTCAGATTATGTTAATGAATAAATAGGAGGTAAAATCATGTGTAAAAAAATTGTAGCTATTGGTGGTGGAGGGAATGGAAGATTAGGCTCTGATGGAATAAAGCTTCCTTATGAATTGGCTAATCAAGATAAGGAAATCATAAGATTAACAGGTAAAGAACACCCTAACTTTTTATTATTGGCACATTCACAACCAATAGAAAGACAAGAGGAATATTTTCAAGTGATGGTTGATATATATGGAAAAATGTATGGCTGTTCTTGTAGAAATTTAAAAAGCGATAAATTACTTGACAAAGAATATGTTAAAAGTTTAATTGACTGGGCTGATATTGTATTTGAATGTGGTGGAAATACTCTTGATATGATTAAACTTTGGAAAGAAACGGGTTTTGATGAAATCTTAAGACAAGCTTGGGAAGATGGCAAAGTTATGTGTGGCGTTTCTGCTGGAGCAAATTGTTGGTTTAAGGAATGTTCAACAGATTCATTGAAAATTAAATATGGTAGTGATCAGCCTTTCATAGGTATGGAATGTTTAGGATTTGTTGATGGATTATTTGTTCCACATTGTGATGCTCCAGGCAGATTAGAAAACGCTAAAGATTTATTAAAAGAGAGTAAAGAAATTGGGTTATCAATATCAAATTGTACTGCTCTTGAAATTGTTGATGACCAATATAGACTAATTACAAGCGACGCATCTAATCATCATATTGAAGCATATGGTTTAAAATCATATTGGTGTGATGGAGAATATTTACAGGAAAAAATTGATGACTCACTTGAATTTAAATCGTTAAAAAGTTTATTATCAAAAAATATTAAAAATAAGGCACCTAAAATATAAAGGTTGTGACTTATAATGATGTTATATTTTAAGCATGAAACAAACACTATAAACTTTTCTTTATATAGAAATCGTTAAATGTGTGACTTCCAACATCAATGAAGCGATAGTAAAGATTATTCAAAATTTCTAATAATAAAAGTTGATAAATAACTAATTGTTAATATAATGATATCATAAACATTGTGAATTGAAAAAATTTAAGATTTGTCGTGGTTTTGCTAACAAGGCACAAAGCGAGTTATAGTTATATATGAAAGTAGGGTGTGTCGATGGAAACTATAATTAATATAGAAAATGAAAATTTGGCTAACTATATAATGTTTAAATTGGATAAAATTGATAATGGGTTTTCTGAAGAAGAATTAAATGAAATAACAGAAATTGTTATTGATTATAATAATGAAACTGATGGTAGCTTTGTTTTTTTAGAAGAATTGTCAAAACTTAAAAATTTAAAAACCATTACTTTAAGAAATGGATATATATTTAGTGATAATTATAATGTCTTCTTGGCCTTAAATAATTTATCTGAATTTGTATTTGAGAATTGTGAATTTGAGAATGCTGATTTAATTGCTTCACTCAAACTTAAATCATTATCTTTAATAAATTGTAAGATAGAAAGTTATTCATTTGTATATGTTTTTGAAAATTTAAATGAGTTATCAATTATAAACGGAACAGTAGAAATTGAAAAGTTAAATATGCTAAAACATTTAAAATATTTACAGATATCTTATTCAAATATAGTGGATAACATGGAATTAAAAATTAATACATTAGAAGAATTATATATAGATAATACTAATATTTCTAATTTTGATTTTTTAAATAATTTATTAAATTTAAAAAGGATAAGTATTGATAGAAGTCAGTATAATAACAATAAAGAATTATTTAATAATTTAATGAAAAAAAATGTTTTAGTTTTAAATGAAAATATGGTTGAATTTGGTGGTGAGGGCAATGGAATTTGATTATCAATATAAAATTACATTTAAATTAAATGAACCATTTGATATTGATAATGTGAAAGAAGTATGTAATCAATATCCTGATGCTAAAATATTGATTGAAGTACAAAATACTAAAGGAATAACTTCATCTATGATAAGACAATTAAGTTCAAATATTGCAATAAGGGTTGCTGGTGGATATGATGAGGATAGAATAAGAAGACATGGTAATATGCATTTTCGTAATGGGGAGACAGGTGAATATTATACAAGTGCAGTTATTTATACGAGAAATGAAACAATTAAAATATTAGAAGAAATTGAAAGAATTGAATCTGGTTTAAATAGAAATTGGTCAGACATTCAAAAACTGCTTTATGTATATGATAGATTAAAAACAGGTATAATGTATAGTCCAACATTTGAACATCAACTTTCAAGTGAAATTAGAAGCTTAAGAGGTTTGATTACTAAACAAACTGTTTGTGCCGGATATGCAATGATTTTAAAAGAGTTTATGGATAGAAATGGTATAAATTGTGAATATGTGGAAGGATTTGCAAATTCTGATGGGACTGGTGGTCATGCATGGAATATAGTAAATATTGATGGCAAAAAATATCCTATTGATTTAACTTGGGATAATACAACATTTAGATCTGGTAAATCGAAGAGTTTTGATTGGCTTGGAATGGACATTCCAACATTTAGTAGAACTCATCATCCTGCACCAGGTGAAAAGACTCAAGATTATGAACATACATTATCGCAAATTAACCCACAACTTGTAAAACAAATATATTTTAAAACGGGAATAGGAAGAGCAAGAGATTATAGTTCAACCACTTATTATGGAACACGAAAAGATGGGTCGAGATTTATTGTTGCTCAAATTGGTGATAAGACAATTAATAATACAAATTATTATAGATATTATTATGTTGAAATTTCAAAAGATGGTACCAAACAACTACCATTAATACTATATAGTGATACAAATGTTACCCATTTAGTTGATTGTAAAAAATTTAGGAAACCAATTCCCCCAAATTATGAAGAAACTATTGATAATATTTTATTTTCAAGAGAAAATATTGCTGATTCAATGTCCAAGAAAACTTACTATATTGGTAGGGTTAGAAAAAGTGGAGTTGGAAACAAGTTGGAATTAGTATCTTCATATCAAGAAATATCTAAACCGGAAGAAAAAAGAAATTTATTTGTATATCCAACAAAAAGATTTATAAGAAGTGATGGGAGTGTATTTATAGCTCAACAAATGTTTGATACTCCACACAAAGCAAAAGGCATTGATGTTATGCAATATGATATATTTGAAATGGTTAATGAAAATGGGGAAGAAGTTTTAAAAAGAAATACTGTATTTACAGAGAGAAACTTTTTTAAAGATACTAGACAAAGTATGGTTGATGATTATTTAAGTCGTGAAAACCTTGATAGAAATGTTGGTGAAGTAGGGGGATATATAGGATACTATGATGCAAATGGCATAATAACTTATAATCCTGATTTAGTTGAATTTTTTAAAACATCTAAAAAAATTGGTATTGATTCATTAAGTAGGCAAAAGAAACAAACTGGTACTCCTGTAGTTCAAATTCCAAACTTTAGCGAATTAAAATCATTAGCATCAAAATATGAAATGTTTATTGACTCAAAAGATCCTTTTGATTCAGACACTTCTAAAATCAAAATTAGAGATATTAAAACTGGACAAATTCAAACTGATCAATCTATTATAGATAGAGCAATGTTTGCAAATATATGGCTTACTTCTGCTGGCGTAAAATACTATCAATATGAATCAAGACCAGGAGCGACATCTGCTTTTAATGAACAGGCTGAAGAATTATATAACACAATTTGTCAGCAATTATTAGCTTCATGTAAAGCTAAGGGTGTCATAGATACAGTAGATTTATTAAGAGATATTGAAAATAATAATGGATATAAATATAATATGGAAATAATTGTCAATTTATTTAGATCACCATATCAAACAGAAATGATTAATAAATTATTTTTACAATCATTAGGTGTTAATCAGCAGCTGCAAAAACCAGAACCTTTATATACAATGAGTTATGCAGGAAAACTTGCGTTTGGTGATAAAAATTCAAATGCAAAAGGAAGATGATTTTATCTTTTAAAATCATCTTTTTCTTTGCTTAAATCTGAATCTTCAATGTTATCATTATCTAAAAATTTATCTTGTAAGGCAGTATTAATTTGTAAAATTTAGATATCTTCAATTTATTAATAGAATAATAAAAGGCAAGAAAGACAGTATTATTAATGATTGCCCTATATAGTTCAAATAAGTTAAATTGGTTTTATCAACTTTTCTAATATTACCATTAATAATAGTAGGTTTTATTTTTTCAAAATCACATATAAACTCAAATTATTTAATGATTTTTCTAGTAGAATTTCTTTCTTAGTAATATTTATCATTATTCCATTCTTTCTTTTTAAAGTGAAATTTTTTTAAATAACAAAAAAACTAACCCGTGGTTATTATCAAAACTCGAAAAGTTCGAACAGATTTCACTATGGAGCGATTGACGTAACTTTTCACTCATAACGATTTGATATATAAAATATCAATTTTTAATAAGAGTTACATTAAAAACTAAGATAAAAATTTAAATAATCTTCTTTAGGTACTGGTGTTAACGACGGAGAAAGAAATTTGAACAAGACATTAGTTAAAAAAATACAAAAGGATGATACTAATCAAAATTATCCTTTTTATGATGCTTTAAATTTTGGAGTAAATTTATTTTTTTTCTTAATAATACTAGTGAAGGGAGAGTTGTTATGATTTTTAATAAAAAAATTGCTGGTTATGAGAATGAAGATGAGTTTGCTTTCTATCTTAA
>CALVRQ010000015.1 GCA_944358685.1 uncultured Bacilli bacterium | reverse complement strand
AATAATTTCTTCTTCATTAAAAATATCCCCAAGCGATAACATCGGAATTTCATGAGTAACCTTTTTAAACTCTGAAATAACCTCACTACCAACCCTCTGCGTTGGTGAATCTACTTTCTTAAATTCTGGATGAGCTTCCTCAAGTCTCATAAGCTCTTCCATATATCTATCATATTCTTGGTCCGTAATCGTTGGATTATCATTCACATAATAATCGTGATTAGCTTTATTAATAATATCTGTAAGTTCTTTAATTCTTTCCTTTATCATAATCTCACCTATAATCATTATAAATAAATATAGTCCAAACTTCAATTATTTATATAAAATTAACAAAAATAAACCACTATAAAAAGTTGATAAAATACCAACTTTTTATTTTTTACAAAGCACTTTTCCACTTTCAAATAACTTATTCGGATATACTCCTTCTCTAATATATTCATCAATAGCCTCTACTAACTCATCTTTATCTTCTTTGTAAGTCACACCATACCATTTAGAACTAGTTCCTTTAATATCAAAAGAAATATTACCTTTATTAATTTCACTATTAATAATATCGGGAACCAAATATTCACTATCTAATTTATCAATATTATCATTCAAAAACACAGAAAAATTATCCACAATAATATCTTTCATCTTAGGAGTAAATCCAAATAAATTAACTGTTACTAAAGTATCATTAGGTGTTTCAAATGGCTTACTACCATCTAACGGTTTAGCAACTACATAACCATCACAAGCTTCAATCTTACTTTCTGTAATACCAGTTAAAAATCCGTTTTCACTACTAGCTATTCCTCTTTTAACACTACCATTTTTAGACAAAGTATTACCAACTTCATAGCACAAAGCTAAACCTTTATCCTCATCAAAATTATTTTTCACATAATCAAAAAGCACCTTATAAGCATCTGCCCCATAAAAATCATCCGCATTAATGACTGCAAAATTACCATTAATATTATCACGCGCACTATAAATAGCCGCACCAGTCCCCCAAGGTTTTGTTCTAGAACTTGGACATAAATATCCCTTAGGTAAATCATCTAACTCCTGAAAAACATAACTGACGTTTACCTGTCCTTCTAATCTTTTACCAATAGTTTCTCTAAAATCATCATAGAAATCTTTTCTAATAATAAATACCACTTTATTAAAACCAGCGCGAATAGCATCATAAACAGAGTAATCAATAATAAACTCTCCATTTGGTCCAACCGGTTCCATTTGTTTCAAGCCGCCAAATCTACTACCCATTCCAGCCGCCATAACCACTAATGTATAATCCATAAAACCTCCTACTGATTATTTTTATTAAGTGCATTATAAGTAATTGCAAAAACCGCAATTCCTATCAACACAAATGCAAGCCACATAAAAGGATTATTATGATTATCCTCAATCCAACCCTTAAATGGTTCAACAAACTCATTAATTGATTCAATAATATCAAGCATCATTAAAATCACACCTTTCTAATACTTTTATGACCTTTCATAATTTTTTTTATTCCATATGGATGACTAAAAGCAATAGATAAAACACTACCACCTAGTGCAACAACCACACCCTCACCATAAATATCGTGAATCACATGGTCACCAACACTATATTCAGCTGTCTCATCAATCATTTCATCACGGTTAAACTTACTATCTTCTTTAATATCTTTATCTAAATACTCATCACTAATCTCTGAAATAAATCTACTAGGTGGATTACAATTCGTATTTCCATAAAGCATTCTTCTCTCTGCATTCACTAAAGTTAAGGTCTTCCTAGCTCTAGTTACTGCCACATAACAAAGACGCCTTTCCTCCTCTATCTCATCAGAACTATTAAGCGAATTCATATGTGGAAATAACCCTTCTTCTAAACCAATTATAAATACATGGTCAAACTCTAACCCCTTAGCCGAATGAATCGTCATAAGCGTTACCACATCATTGTTATTTTTATGCTCCTCAATATCTGAAACCAAACTTATCTCAAGTAAAAACTCCTCTAAAGAAATAACTCCATTATTTTCTTCAAAATTCTTCGTTATAGACTTAAACTCCTCTAAGTTCTCAAGTCTAACCTCAGCTTCCAAAGTTTTAGAACTTTCAAGTTCCTTTCTCATTCCGGATTCTACCAAAATCATTTCAACAAGTTCGGTTAAAGAGACATTTTCACTTTCATCTTTTAACTTTTCAATTAACTTTTTAAACTCCAGTTCCTTACCACTATCAATAGCTTCATATAAAGAAACACCTTTTTCCATCGCTTTAGTCGCCAAATTTTCTATAGTCTTAGGTCCAATCTGTCTTTTAGGCACATTAATAATTCTAAGCAAACTAACATCGTCATTAGAATTATAAATAAGCTTTAAATAACTAATTAAATCCTTAATTTCTTTTCTATTATAGAAATAAAAACTTCCAACTACCTTATAAGGAATATTATCACGTAACAATGCTTCTTCCATATTACGCGACTGGGCATTCGTCCTATATAAAACTGCAATAGAAGATTTAGGCTCACCACTAACAATTAATTTCCTTATCTCCTCCATCACATAATTAGCCTCATCTTTTTCATCATAAGCTCTATGATAACGAATCTTCGGACCATTGTCATTTTTAGTCCATAATTTTTTTTCTTTCCTTTGCTTATTATGTTTAATTATATCGTTAGCCACATTTAAAATATTTCCCGTTGAACGATAATTTTCCTCTAAAGGAACAACCTTCGCATCTGGATAATCCTTTTCAAAATTAAGAATATTTCTAAAATTAGCTCCTCTAAATCCATATATTGATTGATCTAAATCACCCACCACACATATATTTTTATATTTCTTACTAAGCATTTTAATTAAAATATACTGTGCTTCATTGGTATCTTGATACTCATCAACTAAAATATACTTAAACCTATCTTGATACTTTTCTAAAACATCTGGATATTTTTTAAATAATTTAATTGGAAGTAAAAGTAAATCATCAAAATCCATCGAATTATTCTTAACTACTTTTTGTTCATACCTTTTAAAAACTTCTAAAACAATTTCTTCATATTCAGAATTCGCAAATCTACTATAATAATTAGAATCCATAAGTTCATTTTTCGCACTACTTATTTTATTTCTAATTGCTCTTGGATTATAAACCTTCGGATCCAAATTCATATCCTTTAAAATCTTTTTAATAATTGTTAAACTATCATCACTATCTAAAATCGTAAAATTCTTATCAAAACCAAGTTTTTCGTAATTTTCTCTAATTAAAAGTAATCCTAAAGAGTGAAATGTCGATATCTGCATATGATATGCATCACTTCCAAGCATCTTAAAAGATCTCTCTTTCATCTCCTTAGCCGCTTTATTCGTAAACGTAATTGCTAATATATTATAAGGATTAACTCCTTTTTCATTAACCAAATAAGCCAGTTTCGTTGTCAAAACTCTCGTCTTACCACTTCCAGCCCCTGCTAAAACAAGTATCGGACCATCTGGCCATTCCACTGCTTCTTTTTGTTTATCATTTAATGTGCTTAAGTCCATTTACTCTTCACCAATACTATTATATCAAATTTTTTTCGATTTTTTTAGAAAAAAGAAGGAAATCCACCATTTGACATCGTATATTAATCTATGAAAGGAGGTGATTTAATAATTACTCATGTATTAGAAAGCATGAATGAGGTCATAACTAACGACTATGACCAAGGACACAAAGCAATTGACATCGTAGCTAGTGATAAAAGTGAAGCAAAAATTATAGCCATAGAAAATGGTACCGTTGAAACTGTTGTCAACAACATTAAAGGAACTAACCACAAAAGTAAAGGAACTGCTACCTATGGAAACTACGTTAAAATTAAACAAGACAATGGTAAAACCGCCTTATATGCTCATATAAAACACGGCAGCATCCAAGTACACAAAGGGCAAAAAATAAATAAAGGCGACATAATAGGTACCATCGGAGAAACTGGTAATGCTTATGGCAAACACCTACATTTAGAAGTGCGGAATTCTAATAACATTAAAGAAAATCCTCTACATTCTTTAAACACCCCATCTAAACAGGTAGAAACTACTCCTAATAATAAAACAAATACCACTCAAACTATTAAACAATCTACTTCAATAAAAAAAGTAACTAACACAAAAAATACATATTTAAATGCTTCTAATTACCACCATGGATCAATTGTCGACGCTCTAAAATCAATAGGCGAAAATAGTTCATATAGTTACCGAAAAAAACTAGCTGAAAATAATGGCATTACAAGTTATCATGGCTCATACTCTCAAAATATAAAATTATTAAATTTGTTAAAAAACGGAAAACTTAAAAAAGTCTAAATTTTTTTAGACTTTTTTTCATTCATTTTTAAAAATTCATTCAAAGCTTCATAAAAACTGTGACTTTTTTTATACTTAAACTCCTTTAATTTCACTTCTCCATCATCAAAATCCATATCATAGACAATACCCACTTGCGCAGTTGGAATAGCCTCAGCAAGCTTTAATAACGCTTCCCTTTGCTTCTCACTTATCTCATCTGGCATATAAAGCATACCACAGTTTCCAGCTCGTTCACTAGAAGTATTTGCATAAACAATACTATTTAACCATGTTAAAAAGAATATTGGAACATTAGGCAGATGTCTATCATTAATGTGCTGAAACACATTTACATTTGGATATCTACCTCTTGAATAATCAATTAAAGCATCAATATGAAAAGAATAATCTTCATTCTTTCCAGCAAAAATAACTTCACCATCTATATCATCACTTTTTTCATTTTCACCTGTTATAATAACCAATTTATAGTCATCTATTTTATTTTTCATAATTATCTCCTTGTATTTAATTTTCTTTGAGTACAAAACTCATTAAATTCAGCCATATCATTTAAAACCATCTCTGATGACATAACCATATCATCATAATGTAAATCATATTCAATGTAAACCTTAAAATCCATAATTTTGCTCATCAAATCATTCAAAGGTTTAATCTGCTTATCTGTTAAACTATCAGGTATATAAAGCATACCTCTTTTCTCATCATCTACAGACACATTTGTAAAAACAATATTACGTAATTTAGTTAAATAATAAACAATAACAAGTGGTTGATCTATATAATCAATATTTTCAAACAAAGCAACCTTTGGATATTTATCTTTCGCATAATCAATTAAACATTCATCATGAAAAGAAAAACTAAAATCCAATCCTAAATAATTAATATTTCCATTATCTTCAATCACCACTGCCATATAATTAGATACATCTTCCATTATCCTTAACCTCACTGTTTCCTAAAAAATTTATACTATCATCACCAGTATATTTAAAAATTCTTTTTTCACCATTAAAATCAGTTTCTATATAAATTTTCTTACTTAAACATTTTTGAAACAAATTACACAAAGTTACCTTCTGATTATTATTAATATCTAAAGGCACATAACAAAGTGCATAACCATCTGAATTTAAAATAACACATTTACCAAACTGATTCAAATAAAAGATAATATCTTCGTTATTTCTCATATTATCCGCATCTACTTTATTTGCCAAATCAAAATAATAAGTATAAAAATAATCCTTCAAAGCCTCAATATGATATCTATATTCTTCTTTTTCCCCAAAATATTCTATAGCCCCATTAGTACCTACAATCACCAATGTATAATCATCAATATTTTTCAAATTAATCATTTCCTTCGTTCATGAATTTTTGTATTTTCTAAATACTCTAAAGTAGCTTCTTGTAAATTATAATCACCATCTAAACCAAAATTCCTAAAATTAATATTACCGCCCATTTCCCTAGGACTATGACATACCAATACCTTTTTATCTAAATCTAAAATATCTATGGTTTTTAATTGTTTATCAGTAAGTTCCTTTGGAAAATAAACCATACCAAAACTTACATCATTAAGATAAACAACATTACCAAGCTCTACTAATATATAAGCCAAACGATCACGTGCATTACTATTTGCTACACTACCAACTTCAATATTTGGATATTTAAAATGAAGTAACTTCAGTAAATATGGAACATGTAACCTAGCCTCATTTTCCCTTCCAACCATATATACTTGACCATCACTATCAATAATAGCAACTTTTGGATTGAATTTCTTTTTATCCATTATTTTTGACGTCCTCTTACTTTCTTAGATTCCAAATATTTGTCAATTACCTCTTTTAAATTCACACTTTCATCTACACTATTAACTTGATAAAGAGGATAACCTAAATCCATATTAGGTTTTTGATTTAAAACTACTGGTCTATCACCTATTTCTAAAGATAAATTATAAATAGCTGCCACCTGTTTATCATTCAAATCGCTAGGAATAAAAATAGCCCCAAAAAGTCTTTCGTTTAAAAAAACCACATTACCAAATTCTGTTAAAACATCAATAACTTTATTAACTGGTGTACTTTTATCAACCCCATCAAAACCATCATAATTCTGTTTAAGAAACTTACTCAAATATTCAGCATGTGTTTTAACATCCGTCAATTTCCCCATATCAAAAGTATAACCATCTCTATCTATTATTATAACCAAACTAGAATTTATATTATCATTCATTAATATCCCTTCCAATCTATATACATTTTACCACACTTTGTCCATTATTTTTAGCCTTTTGACAATCTTTTAAAACCTTTTAGAAAATTATGAATATAATACTATGAAAGTTAGAAAGGAGAGGAGTTCTTGAAAAAAATTATAATTGCCCTATTAGCCATTGGCCTAATAATTACTGGCTTTTTCGTTTTTACTCCAAAAGAAGAAGAGAAAGGATTAACTAAAGTTAAAGTTGCTGAAGTAACCCACAGTATATTCTACGCACCACAGTATATTGCTCATTCACTAGGTTACTTTGAAGAAGAAGGCTTAGATGTTGAAATAATTTTAACATCAGGTGCCGACAAAGTAACTGCAGCCGTTTTATCTGATGATGTTCAAATCGGTTTTTGTGGTAGCGAATCCACAATTTATAACTATAACCAAGGAAATAAAGATTATCTAATAAATTTTGCTGGCTTAACAAAAAAAGATGGTAGTTTCTTAGTTGCCAGAAAAGACACAGATAATTTTAACTTAGAAGATTTAAAAGGTAAACATATCATTGGGGGTAGAGAAGGTCTTCGGCTGGTAAACTTATAATAAAATTTTTACTAAAAAAATACATAACTTTTTATGCCGATAGCCTTATCTATTACCAAACTTATAATACTATGCCAACTTAAACTTATAATGAATTTCTATTGTTTTATCTTCACTTATAAGTATCTTATCAATTAGATTTATAAGTAAATTTCTACTTGGTTTTTCAAAAGATAAATATTCGTTTATTTTTTTTGATATTTCTTGCTTTTCTGCACCATTATCTAATACATCAATATTTTTAAGTTCTTCTACTAACTGATTTCTTTGCTTTTTCCAAGATACTATTTCATCTTTGTATTTAAAAGTTAAACGATTAAACATTTCCATATCAATATTACCATTTAACTTATCTTCATATATTTTATCTATATATAAATTATTAATTTTTATTTTATTATTTAATAAAATTATTTCCTTTTGTTTTTTTGTTTTAAAATCATTTTCCTTTTTTGCGTTTTCTATTTTATTATAAAATGAACTGCTATCAACATAAT
>CALVRQ010000014.1 GCA_944358685.1 uncultured Bacilli bacterium | reverse complement strand
AAAGCTAAACATTTTAGATAAAATAGGTAAATACATGTCAGAGTAATAAGTAGAATCAGTTTTGATTCTGCTTTTATATATTAGTTTTTAAAAGTATTGATTTTTTTATTTTTTCTTTACAAATGTTTAAGCCTATTATATAATTTTTTTAAGGTGATTTACATGAAGGCATTAATAACAGGAGCTTCTTCAGGAATGGGAGCTGATATGGCTAGATATTTGGTTTCTGAGGGATATGAAGTAATACTTGTAGCTAGAAGAAAGACAAGATTAGAAAAATTAGTTAAAGAATTAGGTGATAAAGCTAGTTATATTGTTAAAGATATTTCTAGTACATATAATTGTATGGAGCTTTATAACGAGATTAAAAAAGAAAATATCGATATTTTAATCAATAATGCGGGTTTTGGAGTTTTTGGCGAATTTAGTGATACAAATTTGGATAAGGAACTTGATATGATCGATTTAAATATTAAGTCTTTGCACCTTCTTACAAAATTATTTTTAAAAGATTTTAAGAAAAAGGATAGAGGTTATATTTTGAATGTGGCTTCTTCAGCTGGATTTATGGCTGGACCTTTGATGGCTAGCTATTATGCGACTAAGAATTATGTTGTCAGTCTGAGTTTGGCTATATATGAAGAACTAAAAAAAGATGGCAGTAATGTTTCAATAAGTGTGCTTTGTCCTGGACCAGTTGATACTGAATTTAACAAAGTGGCTAGAGTTCATTTTTCTATTAAAGGTGAAAATAGTATGGATGTAGCCAGGTATGGTATTAAGAAAATGTTTGACGAAAAGTTAATTATAATCCCCAGTTTGAAGATGAAGTTAGGAATATTTTTTATCAGATTTATTCCTAGAAAATTGCTTTTAAAAATTAGTTATAAAATTCAAAATGGTAAGAGGAGTTAAGTCTTTAGTGATTTAACTTTTTCTTTGGCGTATGATATAATTAAGGGGGATTTATATGGGTAAAATATTGGATTATGATGAAATGAATGAAATTTTAGATGGGCTTGATAATAAGGTTATTAAAAAAGAAAAGCCTATTGGTTATACTTATTTCGGCTATCCTATTGATCATTATGTATATGGTCATGGTAAATATCATGTTATTATTACTGGAGGAACACATAGTGCGGAACTTATTAGTAATGTTTTTGTAATTAGATTTATGGAAAAGTTGTCTAAGGGAGAGATTAAGATAGATGAGAATTATACTTTGCATTTTATTCCGATAGTGAATCCTGAAGGGACAATTATTGTAACGAGTGCGATTAGAAGTTTGATTTCTAGAGATATTTCATTAGAAGAGGAACAGACATACTGTTTAACTTATTATAGAAATAGCTATATTGAAGGAGTGTATGCTGATAAATATGGTGATAGAAATTATAAGTTACAACAAATGATGTTTAGAGGTGCTACTCCTTTGATTTTAGATGATAAGCATTATAGGTTAAAAGAGTATTTAATAGATTTGTTTGATAAAAATAATTTACCTCAAGGATGTATGATTAATTGGTCTAGTAATGGTAGAGGTGTTGATTTAAATGCTAATATTGAATATAGTTCATTTATAAACAAGGTTAGTAATGGCGAAGAGATGTATGCTAAGTTACATTTAAATAATATTAGAAGAGATAAATTGGGTCCTTTGGGCTGCCCTTATTTTCAAAAAGGGAAAATTGAAAGAGAAAATGAGGCTTTATTGAAATTTTATAATGAAATAAAAAGTAAATACGATTATATAGGGTCTTTTATTTATCATAGTTGTGGTGATATAGTTTATTATTTAGGTGAGGCTAAAGAAAAAAATCCATGGATAGATTTAACTAAAGATGATGAAAGCAGAAATTTTGAAGTGGCTAAAACTTATGCAGATAACGCGGGTTATAAATTAGATGGTTTAGAAATTTATACCACTATGGATTCAAAGTTGAAGAGTTTATTTCCAGTAACTCTTCTTATAGAACTTGGTTCTGTTAGGGCTACACCACTTTCTCAGTTTATGGATTTAGATATTGGTGGTGATGATGCTTTTAGATGTGTTTATAGTAAGATAATAAGTAACAATATAAAAGCGATTATTAGGACATTAGAGGTAATGGTTAAAGTATATGAAAAGAAATTTTAGGATATTTTTTTAAAAAATTGAAACAATAAAATAATTTTGTTGTAAAGTGAGGTTAATTATACTATAATAATTTTCGTGGTGATTTTTATGCAGGCGTTTAGAATTAAAAATTTGAATTTTAGTTATGGAAATTTAAAAGTTTTTGATAATTTGAATTTAAGTGTTTCTGAAGGGAAATTTGTTACTATTTATGGTAAAAATGGTAGTGGAAAAACAACGCTTGCAAAAATAATTGGAGGAATTTATAAGAGTAATTCAATTGGTTTTGGTGATCATGTAGATAAAAAAGATGTGTATATTCTTTCTGATGAATTAGATTATGATGGATATGTCATGAATATTTTGATTAATGAGTTAAAGGGATTAGATAAGAAAAAAATCAGTGATAAGGTTTTAAAATTATCTAAGAAATTGGGTTTTGATAAGATTTTAAACCGCGAATTTAATGATATTAATTTAAAAGAGAAAAGATTGGTTGGCTTAGGAATTGCACTTTTAAATAAGCCTAAGATATTAGTTTTAGATAATTTTTTTGAAGCTATGGATAAAAAAACTAAAATATTTGTTTTAAGGAAACTTAAGAAAAAACCTTTTACAACAATTAATTTAACTAATGATTCTAATGATATGATGATGTCTGATGAGATTTTTATTATTGGAAATGGGAAAGTATTATTAAAAGGTGGGAAGAAAAGGGTATTAGAAAATGAAGATTTTTTTGAAAAAAACGATATGTCTTTACCTTTTGTAATAAATTTATCTAATAAACTTAGGTTTTATGATTTGATTGATAAAGTTTATTTTGATGAGAAAAAAATGGTTGATGATTTATGGAAATAATGTTTGATAATGTGAGCTATCGCGATTTGAAAAAATTATCTTTTATACTTAATGAAAATAAGATCACTTTTATTGTTGGAGAATCTGGCAGTGGTAAAAGTACTTTGCTTTCTTTGATTAACGGCGATATTTGTGATTATAATGGTAATATTGTTAGGGAAAATGTTGTTTTTAATAAAATTGGGTTTTTAAGGCAAAATTACGCGGATTATTTTTGCTTTAATACGATTTATGAGGAAATTGCATTTTATTTAAAGAAAAAAAGAATAAGAAATGAAAAGCAGGTTATTATGGCTTTAAAAATGGTTGGATTAGATGAGAGTTTTTTGAATAGATCACCATTTAAAATTAGTAAGGGAGAGCAAAAAAAGTTGGCTTTAGCTATATTACTTGCTCAGAAATTTAAGGTGTTTCTTTTAGATGAACCTTTTACTAACTTGGATGATGAAAGTAAAAAGAATATGATTAAATTATTTAGAATGATGAAATTAAAGTATGGAAAAACTATTGTAATCGCAACTACAGACACTGATACAGTTTTATCTTTAGCTGATGAAGTGATAGGCTTAAATAATGGTAAAGTTATTTTTAAAGGTGATAAATTTGAATTATTTACTAATAAAAAATTGATTGATGATTATAATATTAATGAGCCGGAAATTATAAGATTTACAAATTTGATTAAGGATAAAAAAAATGTTAAAATGGGATATCGTGATGATATAAATGATTTAATGAAAGATATATACAGGTTTGTTAAATAATAGATATTTGTGTTACAATAATATGTGTTTTGAAGTAGTAGGAGGAATATTATGAGATACTTGATAACATTTGCTTATGATGGTTCAAAATATAAAGGTTATCAAAAACAACCGAAGGAAAGAACTGTTCAAGGAGAATTGGAGAAAGCTGTTAAAACAATTAATGGTCATAAAAAGGTTAGTATTCATGCTTCTGGCAGAACAGATGCGGGTGTACATGCATATAACCAAAAAGCACATTTTGATTTGGATATTAAACATATAACTCCAGAAAAATTAAAAGATGGTCTTAATAGTTTACTTCCTAAAGATATTTATGTTAAAAATGTGGAAATTGTGGCTGATGATTTTCATGCAAGATTTAATGCGAAAGCTAAAGAATATATATATGTAATTAATATGGGTGAGTATAACCCGATCGAAAAAGATTATATATATCAATATAATAAGAAGTTAGATGTAGTAGAGATGGAAAGAGCTTTAAAGTATTTAGAGGGTACTCATAATTTTAAATCTTTTACTAAAACTGATGAGGAAAAAGAAGATTATATTAGAACCATTGTTCAAACGAGATTAACTAGAGAACTTAAAAATGTTAATAAGATCACGCTTAGTTTTTTAGGGACAGGATTTATGCGTTATCAAGTAAGAAATATGATTGGAACATTAATTGAAATTGGAGAAGGCAAACGTAAAAGTGAAGATATAATTGACATTTTAAATGCACAAGATCGAAGAAAAGCTGGTAAGACGGCTAATCCTGAAGGTTTATACTTGAAGGACGTTCTTTATTAAAACAAAAAGGTAATGTTTTTGCAAATTTATCAATAATTTGTAAAATTGTTAAATAATGGTCAATAAAATGTATGAAAAACCCTTTTAAATCATATAATTTTATTGACTTTTATTAGTTTTTTGATATAATTGATATTGGTACATTTATTTATCCCACATACGTAAGTCCTGGGAAAACTTGCGAATGTAAAGGAGAAAGGAAAGTAAAAATGAAAACATACATGCAAAGAAAAGAAGATGTCGCTAGAAATTGGTATGTTGTGGATGCTGAAGGACAAACTTTAGGTCGTTTAGCAACTAAAGTAGCAAATGTTTTAAGAGGAAAACATAAACCTACTTATACTCCACATGTCGATGGTGGCGATTATGTTATTGTTGTAAATGCTAATAAGGTAGTACTTACAGGTAACAAATTAAACGATAAGATGTATTATAATCACAGTAGATATACTGGTGGATTACGTGTGAGAACAGCTAAAGAAATGATTGAGAATTATCCAGTTGAAATGATTGAAAGAGCTGTTAAAGGAATGCTTCCAAAAGGAAGATTAGGAAGACAAATGTATAAAAAATTATTTGTATATGCAGAAGGAAATCATCCACATAGTGCTCAACAACCTGTAGAGCTAAAAGTGGATTAGGAGGTTTTTAAATGGCTGAAAGAAAATTTTGCGGAACTGGTCGTAGAAAAGCATCTGTTGCTAGAGTACAAATGGTACCTGGAAAAGGAACTATTACTGTAAATGGTAGAGATGTTAGAGATTTTTTCCCTTATGAAACAAATATTATGGATTTAATGCAACCTTTGGTTGCTACAAATAATGAAAATACATTTGATATAACAGTTAAAGTAAACGGTGGTGGATTTACTGGTCAAACTGGTGCTATTCGTTTAGGTATTACTAGAGCTTTACTTGAGTATGATAAAGAAAATGAAGGTAAAGAAGATAGTTATAGAAAAACTTTAAAAAGAGCTGGATTTGTTACTCGTGATCCTAGAGTTAAAGAAAGAAAGAAACCTGGACTTAAAGGTGCACGTAGGGCTCCACAATTCTCAAAGAGATAATATATTTTATCAGAACTCCTTTATGGAGTTTTTTTTCTAATTTGTCAGAATGGTGTAAAATATTATGTAAAGTTATTATTTATTTTACTTTTAGATATTGTTAAATTTTGGATATATTCATATAATTGTAGTATAAGGTTGGAAACAATAGGGGCTGGTATATGCCAATTCAATTTTCCAACTTTTTTTGTGTTGAAATTTTTAGAAATTGTCAGAATATGGTATACTATTTAGTGAATGTAATTGAATATTGGTGGTGGTGAAAATGCTTAGAATTAGTGATAAATGGAATGATTATGAATGTTTAGATGCAGGTAATGGTGAGAAATTAGAAAGATGGGGGAATGTTATTTTAAGAAGACCTGAACCACAAGCTATGTGGGAGATGGAATTTAGTGGCGATTGGAAAAAAATAGATGGATTTTATCATCGCTCTAATAAGGGTGGTGGATATTGGGAATTTAAAAATAAATTGCCAGAGTTTTGGACAGTTAAGTATAAAGATTTAACTTTTAAAGTTACTCCGACTAATTTTAAGCATACAGGTTTATTTCCTGAACAGGCTACTAATTGGGATTTTATGATGAATAAGATTGAGCAAGCTGTTTCTAAAGGAAAGAAAGTAAAGGTACTTAATTTATTTGCTTATACTGGGGCAGCTAGTATGGCTTGTAGTAAGGCTGGGGCTGATGTTGTTCAAGTAGATGCTTCTAAAGGTATGACAGTGTGGGCTAAAGAGAATAGAGATTTGTGTGGTTTAACTAATCATAATATTAGATTTATTGTAGATGATTGTTTAAAATTTGTTGAAAGAGAATATAGAAGAGGTCATAAATATGATGGTATTGTAATGGATCCACCTAGTTATGGGAGAGGTCCTAATAAAGAAGTATGGAAGTTTGAGAAGAATATGGCTGTTTTATTAGATGCTTGTTTGAAAATTTTAAGTGATGAGCCTTTGTTTTTACTTATTAATGCTTATACGACAGGTATTAGTAATATAGTTCTTGCAAATATGCTTAAGACAATGATGTTACCACTTTATCCGAATGGTAAGGTTTCTTCAGGAGAGGTTGGACTTCCAATTACAAAAAATGAAATGATATTACCTTGTGGAATATATGGGAGATGGGAAAGTAATGATTAATATTATTTATGAAGATAATCATTTATTGGTGGTTGAAAAGCCAATTAATGTTCCTGTACAAGCTGATAAAAGTGGGGATGAAGATTTACTTACGATGCTTAAAAAATATTTGAAGGAAAAATATAACAAGCCCGGTGATGTATATTTGGGTTTAGTGCATAGACTGGATAGACCGGTTGGTGGAGTGATGGTTTTTGCAAAGACTTCAAAGGCGGCTAAACGTCTTTCTAAGCAAATACAAAAACATGAAATGAAGAAGATATATATGGCTGTTACCCAAGGTAAAGTTAGTGATAGTGGTACTTTTATTGATAAGCTAAAGAAAGATGAAAAGACTAATATAACTAAGGTGAGTGCTGATGGTAAAGAAGCAGAGCTTAGTTATAATTTGGTTGGTTTTATTAATAATTTGTCTTTAGTTCGAATTAGTTTAAAAACAGGACGAAGTCATCAAATTAGAGTACAATTTGCTTCTAGGAAAATACCACTTTATGGAGATCAAAAGTATAATCCTAATGCGATTAAGGATCAAATTGCTTTATTTGCATCTAAATTAGAATTTAAGCATCCAGTGACTAAAGAGGTTATGAGTTTTGAATTACCGCTACCGGAGCGTTATCCATTTACTTTATTTAAAAGTTTTTAAATGAGGGGATAAATATGAAAAAATTTAAAAATGTTATTATTGTTTTAATTATTTTGATTTTAATGTTTTTGATTGTTGTTGCTTTTTTTAAGAAATCTAATTTAATGCCGGTTAAAGGGCAGTTAGAAAAGATAAATTTAAGTAATGTCAATAAGTTAATGATAGTTTCTCATCCTGGCGATGAAAGTGTGTGGGGAGGAGTTCATTTACTTTCGGATAATTATTTAGTGGTGTGTGTATCATGTGGTTATGATAAGAATAAAACTGATGATTTTTTAAGAGCTGTGCAATATAGTGGAGATTATAGTGTAATGATGGGATATTCTGATAAGCTTTATTTAAACCGTAATTATAAAGAGATAAAAAAGCAGTTAAAATATATTTTGCATTATAAGAATTGGAGCGAGGTGATTACACATAATCCAGATGGAGAGTATAACAATTATCAGCACAAACAGATAAATAAAATGTTAAGTGAATTGGGGGCTAGTAATCTTTATTATTTCGGAAAGTATTATAGTGAGAAAGAACTTGATGAGTTAGATAAAGAAACTACTTTAAATGGTAATTTAATTAGAAAAAAAATAGATATGGTTAAAAAATATGATGGAATATATGAAGATTATAAACATATGTTACCGTTTGAAGATTGGACTGGAGCAAATAAATGGAAAAGTTGAGTAAAAAAGATAAATTTAATATATTTATAGTTATTTTAATTTATTTGGGGATTGTTTTTTTTATTACACGTGGTGAGTATGTGTTTGGTTCTGAGATAGATTGGAGTTTTCAACATATTGCATTTCCTGAATATTTTAGAATGCTTTTTTATAAGACTTATGATATTTTTCCTGACTTTGCATTAAACATAGGTGGCGGCCAAAATATATTTTATTTTGCTTATTATGGGTTGCTTAGTCCTATTATATTAATTTCTTATTTGTTTCCGTTTATACCAATGGATTTTTATTTAATTTTTATTAGTATATTACTTGGTATTATTTCTATTTATTTATTTTATGTATGGATAAAAGGGTTTAAATTTTCGAATAGTTTATGCTTTGTTTTAACACTTTTATTTGGAATGTCAGGACCATTATTATTTCATAGTCATAGACATATTATGTTTGTAAATTATATGCCATTTTTACTTTTAGGTTTGATTGGAGTTAGAAGATATTTTTCTAATGGTTATAAATGTTTAATGGTTATTAGTATATTTTTAATGATAATGACTAGTTATTATTATAGTGTTGGTGGAATACTATGTTTGACGATATATGGTGTTTATGAATATTTAAGAAATAATGAGAAATTTGATTTGAAAGATTTTACTTTGAAAGGTGTTAAATTTGCTTTGCTTGTTATTTTAGGTGTTTTAATGGCAGGAGTTCTTTTATTGCCTGTAATTTATGCACTTATGAATGGGAGAGGCGAGAGTTTTGGTGGTGTTTCTTTATTAGAAGCTTTAACACCTAATATTAATTTGAGTTTTTTGCTTTATAAGGCATATTCGGTGGGGTTACTTGCAATTACATTTCTAGCAATCATTTATTTGATTTTTATGAAGAAAGAAAAGAGATTTTTAGGAGTAGTATTATCATTGATGATTGTTTGTCCAATTTTTGTGTATATTTTGAATGGAGCTTTATATTTAGATGGTAAAGCTTTAATTCCTTTTTTACCATTATATGTTTTAGCTACGGGCTTTTTCTTAAAGGAAATTTTGAATTTTAATATTAATTTTAAAGTAGTTTTTTTAACGATGATTATTTCTATTCTTTGGATATATTTAGACGAGAATAGTTTACGATTATATTTTACTTTGGAATGTATTTTCATTTTAATTATTTTAGGTTTATATAAAAAGTTTAAGAAGAAATTGATTATATTTATTCCTATTTCAGCTTGTAGTATACTGGTTTGTTTAGGGGTTAATCTTAATGATAGTCTTATTAGTATTTCTGAATTTAAAAAGCAAAATGACCCTCAGTTGGAGGAAATTATGACTGATATTGCTGAAAGTGATAATGGTGTTTATAGGACGGCAATTAGTTTAAAATCTTCTAATGAGACGGTTAATAATGTTGAACATATTAATGAGAATTTGGTGACACTTTATTCATCAACTTACAATACAGCTTATAGTGATTTTTTCTATGATTTTAATAATAATAGAGCTTTTAGAAATATGTTTATTACTAGTGAGACTGATAATAATTTGTTTGAAATTTATATGGGGGTTAAGTATTTAGTGACAGATAAAGGTGCGCCAATTGGATATAAACTGTGGAAAAAATATGATGATTATACAGTTTATATTAATGAAAATACTTTGCCTTTAGGTTATGCAACTGATAGAGTGATAAGTAATGATGATTATGGCGAGTTAGATTATCCAAATGATGTTTTATCTTTAATAGGTAATGTTGTTACAGATTTTGGTAATTATAAATATGATAGCTTAGTTACTGAAATACCTTTTGATTTAAGTGGTAGTAAAAATATTAAACTAGAAGATTATAAAGATGGATATAAAGTGAGTGTTGATAGTGATGAAGGTGAGAGTTTAAGAGTTAAACTAGATGAAAATTCTAAGCAGAAAATTTATTTACTTAGATTTACTGTGGAAAAGCCTCAGAGTTGTAAATTAGGTGATACAACTATTACAGTTAATGGTGTAAAAAATAAGCTTACTTGTAAGAGTTGGAAATATTTTAATAGTAACTATACTTTTGATTATACGATATCTAGTAATGATGAATTTGACTATTTAGATATTGATTTTTCTAAAGGTACGCATTATATTAGTAAAGTTGAACTTTATAGTTTAGATTATAATGATTTTATTAATAGCTTTTCTGATTTTGATAGTTTTGAAATAGATGAGGCTATTGGTGATAAAATTAGTGGTAATATAGAGGTTACTAATGATGGATATTTTAATTTATCTATTCCGTATGATAAAGGATTTAATATTAAAGTTGATGGCAAAGAAGTAGAGTATGAAAAGGTAAATAATGCTTTTATTGGCTTTGAGATAAAAAAAGGTACTCACCATGTTGAAATTGAGTATGCAGCGCCTAATGCTTTACTTGGTAAAATAGTTAGTTTAATTAGTTTTGGTATATTTATTATAATATTAGTATATGATAGATGTGTTAGGAGTAAAGTTAATGAATAAAGGACAATTGTTAGTGGTAGATGTTAAAGAAAAACCTTATACAATGAAAATTTTTGATGATGGTAAATTAGTCAAAGAAATAGATGAGGTTTGGATAGGTAGAAATGGGGTTACTTCGCCTGATGATGCTTTTGAAGGTGATTATAAAACCCCTTTAGGTTTATATAATTTAGGTGTTGGTTTTGGAATTCATAATCTAGATATAAAATATCCTTATTTTAAAGTTCAAGATAATGATTATTGGGTTGATGATTATAAGTCTTGTCATTATAATTATTTGGTTAGAATTGGCGAGAGTATTTCTAATTTTGGTTATCATTATATTATTAGCGAAGATGAAAAGGATTTTGATTCGGCTGAGCATTTAAAAGATTATGAGATGCAGTATGAATATGCTGTGTTTATTGAATTTAACCATGATGGACAAATTGATAAAAATGGTCATGGAAATAAAAAGGGTTCGGCCATTTTCTTGCATTGTTTTGGTACAAAGGGTTATACTGGTGGTTGTGTAGCAGTATCAAGGGAAAACATGAAATTTATAATGCATTTTTTAGATAGGAATAAAAGTCCAAAAATATTAATAAAGAAGTAAACTTGGTGAAAATACCAAGTTTTTTTAAGTTTTAGAAGGAAATAAAAAATAAATGTCGTATGTTTATATATGAGGGGCTTAGAAGGGAGATATATGAAAAAATTTTTAACACTTTTATTACTTTTATCTATTTCTTTAACACCTAATTTTAATGTTCAAGCTGAGGAAGTTAGAATTACTTATAATAAACTACATGGTATTGCTTATAATCAAAAGATTGATGGCAAGTTAAAGTCTAATACGGTTACGATGTTTCAAATGGGTAATAGAATAGCTTATTGTATCGAACCTGGTGTAGAGATTACAGATAATTATTATGATATTTATAAAGATTGGAGTAAGGTTGATTTTTCTGATGAATTAAAAGAGTATATTGAAAAAATTGGTTATTATGGATATGAGTATCCTGGACATCAAACTAATTATTATTATATTGCGGCTCAGGAACTGATATGGAAGGCAGTTATGCCAGATATTGAAGTTACTTGGACGACAGGGGAAAATATGACTGGAGATGTTATTAATATTAATAAAGAAAAAGAAGAAATTTTAAATTTAATTAATAATCATGATTTGGTTCCTAGTTTTGGTGAAAAGGAGATTAAAGGTGAAATTGGTAATACACTTACGTTAGTTGATGAGAATAATGTTTTAGATTTATATGAAATATCAGAAAGTAAATATCATAAAGTTATTAAAGAAAATAATAAATTAATTATTACTTTGAATGATAATTTGGTTCCAAGTGAGAGGTTAAGTTTGAAAAGGAAGTATTATGATAATTCACCATTATTAGTTTATAGTAAGGGTAATTCTCAGAAGTTAGCAGCTTTAAGAATTACTTATGATAAGGGTACTTATGTTGATGTTTTGAATGAGGAAATTCCTGAAATTGTAGAAGTTCCTAATACTGGTGTTTATAATTTTTCTGGATTAATTGGAACTGTGTTAGTTGGTGTAGGACTTGTCTTGGCAAAAATATATTAAAAATATTGGTTTAATATTAGTAATTCTTGGACATTATTATTTTTGCAGTTATGTATTAAGTGAGGTTCAAACTATTAAAGATTATGAGCCGACTTTTAAATATGAAGATAAAAGTGATAAGAAAGTAGTAAATGAAGAAATTAAGAATGAAGGGGCTATAAAAATTGAAAAAGTAAAAAACGTTCGGAGTGATGATTATTTGGGAATTATAGAGATTCCTAAAATTAATTTACAAAAACGTTTATATGATATTAACTCTTATCAAAATGATGTGAATAAAAATATTGAAATTTTAGATAGTTCAGATATGCCTAATGTTTTAGGTGGTAATTTGATTTTAGCTGCTCATAATGGTAATACGTCAGTTGGCTATTTTAGAAATTTACATAAACTTAAATTAGGCGATGAAGTTAATATAAGTTATAATGATGTGAATTATACTTATGAAATTACTAAAATTTATGATGTTTTAAAAACTGGAAAGGTGAATATAAAAAGAGATAAGAGTAAAACTACAATTACTTTAATTACTTGTCTAGGTAGTGATAGACAATTAGTTGTAATTGGATATTTAAAATAGAACAGTTTTTTTGGACTGTTTCAAATAAGAGAATAAGAGAAAATATAATGGAATAAACTTATTATAGGTGATTTTATGTTGAAATATAAAATAGGGGCTTTAGTTTTTTTGCTTACTTTACTTTGTTTTTTTAATTTTGTTAGTGCGAAGGAAAATAACTTATCTTTGCTTTCCAAGGTTATTTATTTAGATGCAGGACATGGTGGAGCTGATAGTGGAGCTTTTTATAAAAATGTTAAAGAGTCTGATTTGAATTTATCTATTACTAATAAGGTGATGGAGCTTTTAAAACAAGATGGAGCTATTGTTTATTTAACTAGATATGGTGATTATGATTTATCTGTGAGTAATGCTTGGAATCGTAAACGTAGTGATTTATCTAGAAGGGCTAATATAATTAATCAATCTGAGTGTGATTTGTATTTGTCAATTCATTTGAATGCGGAAGATAGCGGTACTTTACACGGGGCAGAGGTTTATTATGACACGATTAATCCGGAGAATGAGAAGATTGCAAAAATATTTCAAAAAGAGTTTCAAAAGCATTTGAATTCTAATAGGGATTATAAGGAAAATAGTACAAAGTATTTGCAAAGGAGAGTTAGTAGGCCTGGTGTTTTATTAGAAGTTGGTTTTTTGTCTAATGCGAGTGAAAGATCTTTACTTAAGAGTGATACTTATCAAAATAAGATAGCAACTGTAATTAGGAATGCAGTTAATTTATATTTTAGTAGTTAAATTTCACACTTTTATCATAAAAGGGGATAGTTTTTGTGCTATAATGTTTCATAGGTGAGTATATGACAGAAAAAATATTTAAAACAATAGATGAACAAGTAGATATTTTAGAGCGAAAAGGTTTAATTGTTGATAATAATGAAAAAACTAGAGAAATTTTATTTAGAGAAAATTATTTTTTTATAAGTGGGTATCGTCATTTATTTATGACGAAAGAATCTGGCAAAAAATTTTTACCTGGTACGACTTTTGAGGAACTTTACGCAACCTTTTTGTTTGATAGGGCAATTAGAAATACTTTTTTTAAAAATATTTTGATTGTGGAAAATAATATCAAATCAATTATTAGTTATCAATTGTCTAGGAAGTATGGTTTTAAAGAAAAAGATTATTTGGAACCGCAAAATTTTTCTCAGGATAGTTTACAATCTAGGCAGGTATATGATGTTTTAAATAAGGTTAAAAGACAGATAAGAGTTAATGGGCGTAAACATACTGCTACATATCATTATATTGAAAATTATGGATATATACCGCTTTGGATTTTGGTTAAAGTTCTTTCTTTTGGGATTATGGCAGAGTTTTATGATATTTTAAAAGATGAGGATAAGGTAGAAATAAGTAATTTTTACAAAGTTAATTCTGAGGTTTTAGGTATTTATTTGTCTTTACTTTCTAATTTTAGAAATGTATGTGCGCATGAAGATATTTTGTATGACCATAGAACGCAAAGGGTGATTCCTGATACTTTTTATCATGAAAAGCTTTATATTCCTAGTGATGAAGATGGTTATATATATGGTAAAAATGATTTATTTAGTTTAGTTATTATTTTAAAAGTGATGCTTAGAAAAGAAGAATTTGATATTATGATTGAGGAAATTAAAAGGGAAGTTCAAAGTCTAGATGAAGCAATAAATGTAGTACCACTAGATACTATTTTAAATAGAATAGGTTTTCCTAGTAATTGGTATGATATAAAAGAGATGTGAAGGAGGGATTTTTATGCGTGAGCGAATAGTTAATGTTATTATTATTTTGATTGTTTTAGTACTTGGTGTGACGGGAACTTTATATTTTGTAAATAGTGGTTCTGATAATGAAGGTAGTTTAGTTAATAAGAATGTAACGATTACTTCAAATGATTCAATTAATGAATCTATTGATAAGGTTTATGATTCAGTAGTAGTTGTAAATAATTATCAAAATGGTCGTCTTGCTGGATATGGTTCTGGATTTGTTTATAAGAAGGAAGGTCAGTATGGTTATATTTTAACGAATAATCATGTTGTTGAAGGTGCGAATGAAATCAAACTTACTTTGAGTTCTGGTGAAGAAGTGGATGCTGAGGTTTTAGGTACTGATGAATATATGGATATCGCTGTTTTAAGAATGGATGGTGATAAGGTTCTTCAAGTGGCTGAAATTGGTGATAGTACTGAGGCTAAATTAGGAGATACAATATTTACTGTAGGAACGCCTGTTAGTACAGATTATGCGGGTACAGTTACAAAAGGTATTATTTCTGGAGAAAATCGTGAAATTACAGTTACTAATAATGGTTCTTCATATATGATGGAAGCAATTCAAATAGATGCGTCTATTAACCCTGGTAATAGTGGTGGGCCACTTGTTAATATCAATGGAGAAGTTATTGGTATTAATTCAGTAAAATTAGTTGAAAGTTCAGTTGAGGGTATGGGATTTGCTATTCCAATTGAAGTGGCTATGTCACAAATAGATAAATTAGAAAGTGGAGAGCCTATTGAAAGACCGGTTATAGGGGTTACATTATATGATTTAGATACTTTGCCATTACTTGGATATAGCGATTTACGTATTGATGATAGTATTAAATCAGGTGTAGTTGTTGATTCCGTTGAAAATGGTTCGGATGCTGAAGCTGCTGGTTTACAAAGAAATGATGTTATTACTAAGGTTGATGGTACAGAAATTAAAAATTCAGCTCATTTGAAATATCTTTTATATAAGCATAATATAGGTGATAGTGTTAAATTAACTATTGTTAGAAATGGTGATGAAAAAGAGTTAACTCTTAAGTTAACTCATCGAATAGGAGACTCTAATTAGAGTCTTTTATCTTATTTCTTTACATTCACCAGGAGCGGGAGCATAGAAGCAATGGTTTTTATATCTACCTGTATTATATTGGTCCCACCAAGTTGTTTTGCATGATTCACCGGTATTTGGTGCATAGAACCATAAGGCGTGAGTGGCTGGGTGATAGTATTCGCCTTTAATTACTCTATCAGCTAGGTTTCTTTCAACGGTTGTAGGATTACTAAAGAATAAAGGGCTATCAACTCCAGAAAAACCACCAGGGTTTTGGTAGATAACTTCGCTTATTGTGTCTATGTTTTTGAATGTGAGACAGTTTGCTAGAGCTCTATTTATGACAACATTTCCAACCATTAACATTCCTAAGTCTCCTTCGCCAACGGCTTCAGCTCTCATTAATCTTGCGAGTAAGTCTCTTTCAGTATCAGTAGATCTAATTACGGACATAGTAAAATCACCAATATATTATATGTTTTTAATATAAAATATTGATAGAACGATTTAAAAAAGTTGAAAAGCTTGTGATGTTGTGATATAATTTATTTGTCTTTGAAAGACACAGGGGAATAGTTCAGTTGGTAGAACGTCGGTCTCCAAAACCGAATGTCGTGAGTTCAAGTCTTGCTTCCCCTGCCAGATGTGGATAATCTCCAAAAATATGGAGTAAACATATATAAAAGCACGGAAAACGTAGAGTTTATCCGTGTTTTAGTTTGCCATAAAATTGGAGGTAAAAATGATAAAAAATTATGTAGATTTAAGAAGAAATGAAAAGTTTGAGAAAAAAATTAGAATTGCTTGTGATTTTCATAGTGCTAAATATGAATTTACGCAAGGAAGAATTTTAAATGTTGATAGAACTAATGTAAGTTTTATAGAACCACATAGATTTTTAATAAAATTAAATGGTAAAAAGATAGTGATATTGTATTTTGATGAAGATAATATGTTTTTATATAATAGAAGAATGCCAATTGATATGAAAAAACTAAATTTAATATTAGATACTATGAAAGAGGCAGTCTAATGAGTAGAAGAAGATTTGGTGTTACATTATTAAGTACCCCAACATATTATTTGTTTAGTGAGGAAGAAGCAAAGGCAGTCTATTATAATTTAATTAAGTTTATTAAGTATAAATATAAAAACAGTGATTATGATTACAGTATCTTTGTAGGTTTATCTAATGTTGATGGCGATAGTGTCCTTTATAAGTATAAGACAAATGGTGTTGGCAGACCTAGAACTGAATTTATGCCAAAGAGTAAGACAAAAGGAATTAGATACGTTAATTGGCATTTACACGTTATGGTTTGTGGTGACCCATTAGGTACTATGGTTAGAGATATAGAGGAATATTTGCAGAAAGTATTAAATAAAAAATTAGCAAATGAAGAATTTGACAAAAGTGTTTATGATACTCCTAATTTTTATAAGCATTATTATAAAGGGTATAATAAAAATTTAGATGCTCTTATGAGTGGTATATTAGCAAAGAGAAAGAAGAAAAATCAGCGAGTGCCTAGATGTAGTTTAACTAATTTGAATGTGAATAGAAGAAAGACAAGAAATAGAAAGGAAGATTATGAACATATAATAAAATATATAAAGAAGCAAAGTATTTTAACCCAGCTTATTGAAAGTAATGGTTTTGCAGTTACTTATTTTGATATTGCTCGAAAATTGAATTTATTGGCAAAACCAGTAAGTAGAAAATGTTTTTATAATAATAAATATAAAGGTTTTAAGGAGTTTAAGTAAATCTATTATAATAGAATTTGTTAAATTATAAAAAACATATAATATTAAAGAAAAAAGAGATAAAAATAATAGTTTTTAATAGGAAATAATAGTATTTTTATTAAAAATAATAAAAGGAGCAATGATTATGGCTAAGTTAAATGTAAGACAAGAATTAGCAATAAATGAATTATTAAAGGGTAATAGCATAGTAGAAAGTGCTAAAATTGTTGGAGTAAGTGAAGCAGCATTGAATAGATGGCTTGCTAATAGCGAGTTTAAAGCAGTTTTAAATGAGAGAAAAAGCCTTATAGTAGATAATTGCATTGATAAGATCAATTTAATGGGAAATAAGGCTATAACAGTCTTAGATAATATATTAGATAATGATAGTGCTAGTGATAATGTTAAATTTAATGTGTCAAAGAACATTTTAGAGATGATATTAAAATTTAATGAGCAAAGAAATATTATAGATAAAATGAAAGAATTAGAAGAATTATTGAGAGAGAAAGATAGTGTTAATAATGGGTAGGTTAAATAGTTTAAATAATAAGTTAGATAAAATAAAAAGAACCATTAGCAATAATGGTATTTTAAGAATATATGTATGGATAAAGGAAGATAAACCAATAAGAGCAGATTTAATTTATAAGAAAGATGTTAAATATGTTTATTGTTATAGTATGAAAGAATATGTAGAATTTTTAAATAAGCATAAAGGTATAGAGATATTAGAATTTATTGGAGTAAAAAAGCCAAAGCCAGGAGATGTGGCTGTGGCATAATTACTTACTATCATTTAAACCATCAATATAGGCTTCAGCTTTGCTTTATCAATAGAAGATAATTTATTGATTTTGTTTAACAGCATAAAATCTTCATCGGAGATATTATTAGGTTTAATATCATTAGTTGGAATATCATATTTTGTTAAACCTAAAAGATAATCAATAGACGTATTATAATATGCTAAGCACTGGAGGATAATATCCATTGGCTTTAGCCACATAAATCCTTCAAGGACTGGAAAAAACAAATAAAAAGTATTACAATACATTGTGGTGATACAAATGAAAAGAGGAGCC
>CALVRQ010000013.1 GCA_944358685.1 uncultured Bacilli bacterium | reverse complement strand
TAGGGTAGGAGAGATATTCATGAAGGAGAAAATAAAAGGATTTTTTAAAAGTCGAATATTTATTTGTATATTAACTGCTTTAGTAACAGGAACAGTTAGTGTTTATGCTGTAACTTATTTTCCTAGTAATCAAGTTATTTATGATAATAAAACTAGCGGATTAAAGAGTGCTGATGTCCAAGGAGCTATTGATGAACTATATAGTACTTGTTCTAAATCTATACAATCTGGAAATCATATATATTTTGTAATGACTTCTGTTGCTCCGGATGGTTATACCTCTTATTCTTCTATTTTTAGAATAAATTTAGATGGAAGTAATGAACAAAATATATATTCAACATATGGCTCTATTGATTATTTTTATGTGACAAAAGATTATATATATTTTATTCTTGGTAGTGGAAACTTTTACTCACAATCTTCTATTGATCAGATAAGTATAAATGGAGGAGTAGAAAAAGAAATATATTCAGCACAAGGTAGTATTGATAGTATTTTTGTGACAGAAGAATATATATATTTTTCTGATAGTTATGGTTCAAATTCTATTCCAAATTTGATGCGTTTGAGTATAAATGGAGGTAATGCAGAAAAAATATACTCAGATGATTATGGAGCTAGTATTAAAAATATATTTATAAAATAATAAGTGAACGATAATTTAGATAATCTATTTTATCGTTTTTTTTGTTATTTATTATAAATTTTATTGATTTTAAGGTATAATTGTGGTAGGAGGAAAACTATGGATGTTAAAAAAATGCTTTTGGAATATGACTATGTCATAAGTAATAGTGATGAATATAAGGATAATAAGATTATTAAGATTAAAGATAGTGCGGAATTTTTAAAATGGTTTATGGGTGATAAAAGTTTATTTTCAAGGAAAATAGGTTTTATTATGGATGATGAAGGTGAGATAAAAAAGGTTGAGGTAATGTATGAATTTTTGAAGTATTATTTATCGGTTAAGGATAAGTTTACTTTAAAAATGGAGGATTATAATAGTTTATTTGTTAAGGGATATAGTAATAGATTTTTAGAGGAGGCTTTACAGCAGTTTGTATCTAGTAATAAAGGTGGTAAATTTTTAAGGGCTTGTTTAATAGCACTCGGTTATCAAAGTTGTGGTAAGGATGATGATGATTATTTACCTTTAGGTGTTGCTTTGGAGCTTTTTCAAACTTCTATTTTAATTCACGATGATATTATTGATAAAGCTGATAAAAGAAGAGGTATGGATACAATTCCTGTAAAGTATCAAAAGTTATATAGTGATGCGATTAAAGAAGATGAAAGTTTTATAAATAAGCGTAAGGACCTTGGTACATCTATGGCTTTATGTTTGGGGGATATGGGTTTTTATTTAGCCTTACAGGTTATTGTCCAAAATTATAAAAACAACGAGAATTTAGGAAAAGTTTTAGAATATTATAATAGTGTAGCTATTAAAACTTGTGAAGGAGAAATGGTGGATGTTATTTTACCATTTTATGAGGAGTTTTATGGTACAGATGGTGAATTAGAAAATCATGTGATGGAAATATATAAGCTTAAAACTGCTTGGTATTCAGTGGTTGGACCTTATTGTTTGGGAGCAATATTAGCTGGTTTAGAAGATGAAAAGGTTTATAAGTTAGAAGATGTTTTAATTAATTTAGGTGTGGCTTTTCAAATTAAAGATGATTTGCTTGGTATATATGGTGATGAGAAGTATATTGGTAAGTCGGTGACTTCTGATGTGAGTGAATTTAAACAGACTATTTTATATGCTTATGTAGTGAATACTAGTTATAAAGATGAACTTTTGAAATATTATGGTAAAGATATAAGTATTTCTGATATGGATAAGGTTAAGGAAATTTTTGATGAATCTGGAGCTCATGAGTATGCGGAGGTGACGATGGATAAGTTGTTTAAGGAAAGTTTTCAAGATATTTTAGATTTAGATTTTCTAGATTTAGATAAGAAAAAAATATTATTAGGATTTGCGGAATTTTTGAGAGTGAGATCTAAATGATTAAAAAGTTTGTTTTATGTTTATTAGCTTTATTATTAGTAGGATGTGGAGTAGAGACTCAGGTGATTGATAAGGCTAATGGAGATTCAAAAACATATTTATTTTTTAAAGATTTTGATCCTAGTAATTATTATGTAGAGCTTTGGGATAGAAATAATAACAAAAATGATGATACAAAGATTATTATGGCGAGAAGTGGAGATAAGTATTATTATGAGATTAATGGTTCTAGCGAGATGATTGTGATTCAAAAGGATGGTTATATGTATACTTTGGATCCACAGATGAAAAATTATAATAGAGTTGAAAGTCCAATAGAAGATTATGCTTATGGAGTTTTGCCTAATGATATGACAACTTTGAAAGTTTCTGGTTATGAAACTGGTGAAGAAAAGGTTTATGGTAAGAAGTATATTTATGAGAAATATACTAATGATAATGATGAGTCAACATATTATTTTGATGGCGATGATTTGGTTTATATAAGGCATAAAGGAGTTCAAAAAAATGTATTTTTTAAATATAATTTAAAGAAGGATAAAGTTGATGAAGATTTATTTAATGTACCTGATGGTTATTTGGAAATTACATATTGATTTACAAAGGAATTATTGGTAATATTTGATTGGAGGCAGAATATGAAAAAAATATTTAAGTTGTTTTTGGTTATAGTTATGACTTTTATGATGACTAGTAGTGTTATGGCAAAAGAGGTAGATCATTTTAAAGGTGTTATTGATAATAAGGCTGTTATTGAAGATGAGGTAAAAGGTTCTAGCGCGGCTATTGGTAATGATGCTGAGATGAAGGGTAAAACAGAAGGGGTTAGTTTTATAATTGGTAATACAGTTACATTTAATGGTGATAGTGAATATTTAGTTGCAGCAGGAAATTCTTTAGATGTTAAAGGGGTAGTTAGTAATGATGCTTTTATAGCTGGAAATGTGATTGATATTGATAAAAAAGCAGATTTACAAAGAGATGTTATTGTAGCTGGTGCTGATATTACAATTAATGGTAAAGTTGGACGAAATATTAGTATATATGGTTCTAATATTAAAATTAGTGGCGCTGAAATTGAAGGCAATGTAAAAATATATGGAACTAATGTAAGTATTGATGACAGTTCAATTATTAATGGTAATTTATCTTATCCTTCTGATGCGTTAGTCGACGTGGCTGATGGGGTAGTTAAAGGTGAGATTATTAAGACTGATGCGCTAGAAAATAACGATGATGGATTTATTACTATGTTGATGGGTAAATTTTGGTCATTTATGTCACTTATTTTGATATTTGCAGTTTTGAGTTTGGCAGCATCTAAAATATTTACTCGTGTTCAAAAAGAGTATGATAAGTTTGATTTTAATAAAGGATTGGAAACTTTTACTAAAGGACTTATGTTTTTGATTATTGTTCCATTTATAATTGTTATTCTATTTTTGATGTCAATAGGTATTCCACTTTCACTTATTTTACTTGCTTTATATTTTATTATAATGTATCTTTCAACGATATTTACCGGTTATTTATTAGGATATAAGTTATGGCAGAAGTTTTTTGATAAGGATATAAATATGCTTGTGGTAGGAATTTTTGGACTTGCAATTTTATTTATATTAAATTTAATTCCTGGTATTAGTTTTATTATTTCGACTTTGACTACTATAATTGGTATTGGAATAATATATGATGTTATTTTAAAGAAAATTGGCTCTAATGATTAGAGTCTTTTTAATATTTAAAACATATAATATGGTGGGGTGATGATATGTATACAATATACCAAGTCAAAAATGGTGATACTTTAGCTAGTGTGGCTAGTAATTTTGGAATTTCAGCGGATAATCTCTCTAACTTAAATGGAATTATGGTTGGTAGTGTTTTGACGCCAGGTGATTTTATTGTGGTTCCAAAAAGTCAGGTTGGAAACCCTTATTTTATGGAATATGTTGTTAAAAAAGGTGACAATGTTTATGCGATTGCGAAGGCTAATAATGTAAATCCAAGTCATCTTTTAAGGCTTAATGGGTTAAATGATACTGATATAATTTATCCAGGTCAAAAGATTATGGTTCCAAGAAGTGGGGTTATGTTTTATATTACTGGTGAAAATGATACTTTTAATGATTTAATTCGTTTTTTTGGTGTTAATGCGAATGAAATTGCCAGAGAAAATGGAACTATTTATTTGACTGGTGATCAATTAATTGTTTATAAAAAATAAAGTTTTATGGCTTTGTTTTTTATTTGTCTTTTTTTTTGCCATTTTTTGTTATATAATGATATTGGTGATAGTATGAAGAAAATTTTTATTTTATTTACTATAATGTTTATGCTTACAGGATGTGGTAAGTCAACTTATGATGAGGTAAATTATAGTGAACTTAATAATATGATAGAGAATAAAGAAGATTTTATTTTATTTATAGGTTCAAGTACTTGTAGTGCTTGCGCCGCTTATGAAATTACATTAAATGACATTATTAAAGAGTATAATGTAGATGTTAAGTATATTGATATTTCTAAATTATCTGATGAAGAAGAAGGCTCACTTACAAGTAAATTTCCTATTTCTGGAACACCAACAACTGTATTTATTACTGATGGGGAAGAAGAAGATACCCATAACAGGATTGATGGTAATGCAAGAAATAGTAAAATTGTAGAGAAGTTTAAAGAAAATGGATATATAAAGGATTGATAAAATGAATGAAAATAATATGAATGTGATAAATGAAGTGGTACCACTTGATCCAGTTCAGTTTCCAATTATTACGAATTATTGTGAAAATTTAACGACAAAAGAGTATGTGACTAATCCAGCGATTGCTCGTGAAGATGAGATTAAGAAAACGATTTTGGTTTTACTTACTCCTGATAAGTCAGCTTTGCTTATTGGTAAACCTGGTATTGGTAAAACAGCGATTGTTGAAGGTATTGCATATAAGATACAAAGAGGAGATGTGCCTAATGCTTTAAGGGGGTTTAATATTTTAAAGATTAATACTTCTTCTATGCTTGGGACGATGGTGGTTAATGGAAAACAAGAGTCAGTTACTAATTTGATTGTTTCGGAACTTAAAAGAGCTCCAAAAACTATTCTTTTTATTGATGAAGTGCATACATTAATTGGTGGAGCAGCTGATGGACCGATGGATTTAGCTAATATTTTAAAGCCAGCTTTGGACCGTGGAGATATTAAGGCAATTGGTGCGACAACGACAATTGAATATGAAACGTATATTGTTAGAGATAGAGCCTTTTTAAGACGTTTTGATAGAATTGATGTTTTGGAACCTGATAGGGAGGCTACTATTCAGATTTTACTTGGTACAATTCCAAAGATTGAGTATAAAACAGGTATTAAAATGATACAAAATGGTTTTATTAGACGTTTACTTATGGAATCAATTGTTGATGCGACTAGTGAGTATAAGAGGGTTTATGGTCTTTCAGCAATGTATCCAGATGTTTCTCTTTCAGTTTTGTCTGGTTCGTTTTCAAATGCTTTGTTTGAAAATAAGGAAGAAGTTGGAATTTTAGATGTCTATATTGCAATACGCGATAGTAAACGAATTTATCCTGATAGTAGAGTAAAAGAATGTGCTGCTTTTAGAGAGAAGTTTTTACGTATTTGTGAAGAAAAAAATATTGTTTTACCTGATGTTAAGATTGAAGACATTGATGTAGAAGATGAACTTTAATTAAAAATGTGAAAAGGAGGGTAAAAATGAAAAAAGAAGTGCCAGCAAAAAATTATGTCATACTTATTTTGGCTTTTTTAGTGACTGTAGTAGCGGTATTTTATGTTCGTGATTGGTATATTACGACAAAGGAATATTACGCTCAAAATTCGGTAATGACGAGAGTTGTTAGAGAGATTAAGAGTGATGAAATTTCTAATTATGTTTTGGAAAATCAAAGATTTATTTTGTATGTTTCTTCAGGACATAATTCAGAAATTAAAGATTTTGAAGATGATTTTAAGAATTTGGTTCAAAAATTAGAACTTAATGACGATGTACTTTATATGAATTTGGACGAGGTTGATACTAATAGTTTTTATGATATGCTTAAGAATGATTTTGCTTACAGTTCAAAAATTAAAAATCAAATTGTTAATTCTGAAGCTAGTTTATATTTGTTTACCGATGGTAAGATTGTAAATGTTTTAAATGATGTTAATGATTATTCGGTAAAAAGGTTGGAAGCAATTGTAGAAGGTTGGGGTGCGAGTGATGCTTAATGTAGTTTTATACGAACCAGAGATTCCGCAAAATACTGGTAATATTATGCGTACTTGCGTGGCTACTAATACTAAACTTCATTTAATTAAACCTTTAGGATTTAGTTTAGATGAAAAAGTGGTTAAAAGAAGTGGCGCTAATTATGTCAATGAATGTGATTATACTTTATATGAAAATTTTGATGATTTTTTGAGTAAGAATGATGGAACTTTTTATTTTTTGACGCGTTATGGTCACAAACCTCATTCATCTTTTGATTATAGTGATAAAAGTGAGAATATTTATTTAGTGTTTGGTAAAGAGAGTACAGGGATTCCAAAGGAAATTTTGAAGGATCATTTAGATACGTGTCTTAGAATACCGATGACGGATAAGGTGAGGGCACTTAATGTTTCGAATACTGTGGCTATTATGGTATATGAAGTTTTGAGGCAACAAAATTATGATGGATTACTTTTTGATGAGCCATTTAAAGGTGCGGATTATTTAGAAAGATAGTATTGAAATGAATATAAAAAAATGATATTATTTGTATATAATAGGAAGGGGCAAGTTTTATGGAATTTTCAATTTGGTTTTGGATTATTTTAATTGCAATTCTTGTGCTTTTGGCTTTAATTGGCTATTTATCTGAGAGTATGAAAAAACCTAAAAATGTAGAAAAAAAAGATAATGATTCTAGTGATAAGAAGGTTACTACGGTGGAGCCTGATAATAAAGTAACCGAGGTTAAGAATGATGATTGGGCGACTATGCCTGAGATTAAAAACACTACATTAGATAATGAAGATGTTAAGTCGGATAATTTGGATGTTAGTTCAGTTTCAACAGTAGAACCTCTTACAAATGTAAGTGATGTTTCTGCCGTAGAGTCTTCAACAAATATGAACGCGGTTATGGAAGGTGTTTCAAATTCGGGTGAAGTTTCAACATTGGAACCTACTTTGAATAATGCAGAAGTTCCGATTGTTGATGAGATTGCAAATATAAATGTATTACCTACAGTAGAACCTACTGTAAATGCGAGTGAAGTTAGTCCAACAGAGTCGTTTACAAATGTTGAAGAGCTTCCTAAAACCTTACCAACTTTAAGTGAGGTTCCTACAATGGATTCAAGTATTAGCGAAACTCCAGTAGTAGATAGTAGTGTTAATCAAATGCCTGAGGTGTTAGATGTTCAGTCAGAGGTGCCTGAAACGCCAGTAGCTAATGCTACAGTTAGTGAACCTAAAGTGGATAATAATATATGGAATTCTTAAAAAAAAGAATTTCATTTTTTTCTTTTATTTAGGGGGATTTATGAATTTTAAAAAAATAAAGGGTTTTATCATACGCTTAAGTATGATATAATTATTTAAGTTAGATGGAGGTTATTTCAATGACAATAGAATCATTAGTTGAATTAGCTAGGAAGATACTTGATATCTTATTAGTATGGGCTTTATTTTATTTTATATTAAAGAGTTTACGAAAAAATGTTAAAATGATTATGCTTTTTAAAGGTATTTTAATCATTGTGATTACAAAGTTTTTGGCAGATGCTTTGGATTTAGTTACAATTGGTTATTTGATTGATTATGTAATTGAATGGGCACCACTTGCTTTGATTGTTATTTTTCAACCGGAAATTAGAGATGCTTTGGAGCAACTTGGAAGGGCGCAATTACTTGGTAGACATAAAACGTTATCTTTAAGCGAACTTGAAAAATCAATTGGCGAGATTACTAGTTCTGCCGATTATATGAGAAAGATGCATATTGGGGCTTTAATTGTTATTGAAAGAGAAAATAGTTTAGCAAGTTATGTGGAAAAGGCTCAGAAAATTTATGCGGATATTTCTGGACCACTTTTATCATCTATTTTCTTTACGAATAATCCGCTTCACGATGGTGGCGTAATTATTCGTGGGGATAAGATTATATGTGCAGGTGCGGTTTTCCCAACAAGTGATAGTATGGCTATTAGTAAAAGACTTGGTACGCGTCATAGAGCGGCGCTAGGAATTGCGGAGAGAACTGATGCAATAGCACTTGTGGTTTCTGAGGAAACTAGTAGAATTTCTATAGCAATGAATGGTGAGCTTATTTATAATCTTTCTTTAGATGAAGTAAGAATTCGTTTATTAGAGGCTTTGGCACCTTCACATAAAATTTTAGACGAAGCGAAAGAAGGTGGAAGAAATGAATAAAAAACCAGGGATTTTTAAAAGAATAGCACGTTTTATTGATAAAAAAATTATTGTGCCAATTACTAAACTTGTTATGAAAGTGACAAAATTAGGCGGATCTAACAGATCTTTAGAGACATGGCTTTCTAGAAGTAATACTTTGCTTTTTGTCTCATTATTTTTAGCGGTTTTAGTATTTTTCCTATTTGATCAAAAGAAAATGCTTTTTAATGATACTAGTGCAGAAGTGTTAAAGGATCAAAAAGTTGAGGCAGTTTATAATGAAGAAGCATATGTAGTGGAAGGTTTACCTGATAAAGTGGATATTACACTTATGGGAAGTAGAAGTGATTTGTTTATTGCGAAACAATCTACAGCTTCTAAGGTTACAGTTGATTTAACTGGGTTAAAGCCTGGTACACATAAAGTTAATATTGAATATATGAGGCCGAATGATTCGGTTGAATATAGTGTTAATCCATCTGTGGCAACGGTTAATGTTTATCCTAAAGTATCTGAGTCTAAGACTTTAACAGTTGATTTATTAAATCAAGATAGTTTAGATGAAAAGTTAGTGGTTGATAACGTTACTCCAGAAGTGGATAAAGTGGTTATTAAGGGAACTGATGATGAAAACGCGATTAATAGTTTGAAGAAAGTGGCTACTGTTAAGGCACTTGTCGATGTATCTGCTTTGAATAATCAAGATGTTGGGACTGTTACATTGAAAGATGTTCCTCTTAAGGCTTATGATTCAAATGGTAATAGTTTGGATGTAGAAATAGTACCATCTAAGATTCAAGTTACTGCTTCATTATCTTCTCCAAGTAAAACAGTACCTATTAGAGTTATTCCTAAAGGCGATGTGACATTTGGTCAAGCAATAAGTTCAATTACACTTAACGAGAGTAATGTTACTGTATATGGTGAGCAAAGTGCACTTGATGATTTGGAATATGTTCCTGTTGAAGTTGATGTTGATGGATTAAAGGAAAATAGAGAATATAAGTTAGAACTTGAAAAGCCTAAAGGTATTAAATCAATGAGTGTGAATAATGTTACAGCACAAATTACTTTAGGTACGGCAACTGATAAGGATATTTCAAATGTTAATATTGATGTTCGTAATTTGAGTGATGAGTATAGTGTTCAAGGTTTATCACAAGATGATATTCAAGTTACGGTAAATGTTAAAGGTGTTGAATCTGTTCTAAATAATTTGACCGCGGAGGATATTACGGCTTATATTGATTTAAAAGATTATAAGCCTGGCGAATATGAGGTTGAAGTTGAAGTTGAAGGAACGGATGCTAGAGTACAGTACTTATCTAAGACGAAAAAAGTTAAAATTAGAGTTGTTGAAAAGTAGCTTTGAGGCTACTTTTTCATTGACTTTATATTTAAAAAATATTATTATTAATATAAAGGAGCGGGTAATATGTTTGAAAAAATTAGAAATACTTTGATTGCTACTTCTATTTTATATTTAATTTTTGGTTTAATTATGTTATTTTTCCCAGCTATGGTGATTACATCTGTTTGTTATTTGGTGGGAATTATGTTTTTATTTGTTGGAGTATCAGGAATTGTGATGTATGTAAAGACAGAAATCAAAACAGCATTCAGTAGTTTTACTTTAGTTATGTCAATTATTTTTGGGGCTTTTGGAGTTTATGTGCTTTTAAATCCTGAAACGTTTGCTTCATTTTTGCCTCTTGTGATGGGTATATTTTTACTTGTCGATTCAATTAGCAAGTTATCAATGGCTTTTGATTTAAAGAATGCTTCATATAAGAATTGGTGGCAAATGTTAATTGTGGCATTTATTCTTTTGGGATGTGGACTTTTACTTGTGTTTAATCCATTTGAAGCATTAGCAGTGAGTGTTCAAATTATTGGAGCAATACTTATTGTGGATGCGGTATCTAATATATTTACTATTTATAGTTATTCTAAAATCAAATAAATCTACCGATGTGGGTAGATTTATTTTGTATCTAAATGAACAAATAGTAATCCAATGTTAATTAATCCAGTAATACCAACTAATGAGTATATTATTCTACTGAACATTGAAGTGGAACCAAAAAGACTAGCAACTAAGTTAAAGTCAAAAAGACCAATTAAGCCCCAGTTTATGGCACCTATTATTGTTATAACTAAACATATTTTTTGTAACGTTTCCATTATTTCACCTTCCTCTAGTATTTATAATGGTCATTTGTAAAAAAAATATTCATATTAAAAAAAATATTTCCATATAATTAACCAGAAAGCTGGTGAAATGATGAAAAAATTTTGTTTAATTTTGTTTGTTTGTCTTTTGATGGTAGGATGCGGAAAATATACGGTAAAAGATGCGCAGAGTGATTTAGAGAAAAAAATTAATAAAGCTGATAGTTATAATTTAACTGGTGAGATGGAAATAATAAATAATGATGATGTTTACAAATATGATGTTGATGTTTCTTATAGTAAGACTGATAAATTTAGAGTGTCTTTAAAGAATAAAACAAATAATCATGAACAAATTATTTTAAAGAATAGTGACGGTGTGTATGTTTTAACACCTACGCTTAATAAGAGTTTTAAATTTCAAAGTGATTGGCCATACAATAATTCACAGGTTTACTTACTTCAAACACTTCTTTCAGATATTCAAAATGATAGTCAGAAAGAGTTTAAAGAAACTGGTCAGAATTATATATTTACAACTAGTGTGAATTATCCAAATAATAGTGATTTAGTAAAACAAAAAATTTATTTTGATAAAAAGTTAAATCCAACAAAGGTTGAAGTAATGAATGATGATGATGATGTTTTAATTAAGATGACATTTAAAAAAGTGGATTTTGATGCAAAATTTAAAGATAAATATTTTTCGCTTGATAATAACATGCAGACAGCTAAGGTAGAAGAAGAAGTAAACACTGTTAGTAAAATAGATGAGGAAATTTATCCAATGTATATACCAGAGAATACTAAACTTTCTGATAAAGAAACGGTTAATTTAGATGATGGTCAGCGTATTATTATGACATTTGAAGGTGATAATCCATTTATGCTTGTTCAACAAACTGCATCGGTAAGTGATGATGCTTCGATTGTGTCAGTGCTTGGTGATCCAGTTCAATTAGCAACAGGCGTGGCAGCGGTATCTGATAATATGGTTTCTTGGATTGATAATGGAATTGAATATTATGTGGTAGCTGATAATATGAGTGAAAGTGAATTACTTAGTGTGGCTAGTTCTGTGTCAGTGCTTCCTGTTAGTAAATAAGTTAATTTTTTGATTAGCTTATTTTTCTTTGAAAATTAAAGAAAATGTGCTATAATGCTTTCAGGTGATTGAAATGGCAGAAAATGAAAAGAATAATAAAAAGGGTAAGGCTAGTACAGGTACTAATAAAAAGACTGCTGTAAAGAAAAGCACAAATACGATTAAGAAAAACGATACAACTAAGAAGACTAATGCCTCTAAAAAAACTAATACAACTAAGAAAAATAATGTGTCTAAAAAAAATGATACAGCCAAGAAAGTTAATGCATCTAAAAAAAATGATACTGTAAAAAATACTACTAAAAAAGTAGATGCAAAGGTTAATTTGAAAGAAGAAGTCAAATCTGAAGATAAAAATATTAAAGAGAAAAAAGCTAATTTAAAACAAGCACGTAGACAACTTTATTATAGTAATAATGAAGGTAGTAATGAAATTTCTAAACTTATTAAAATTGTTTTGGCTGTGACAGCAATTATTGTAGTTTTTTATGGAGTAACAGTAGTTGTAACTGATAAGGCTAAAGAAGCGGCAAAAGAAGCAAATAGTGAAGAGACAGATATTCAATATGATAGCATTATGATTGGTTCTATGCTTAATATTAATGGTTCATTTTATGTTTTAATTGAAAATAATGATGATATTAGATTAAATGAATATACAACGATGCTTCAAACAATTAAAGCAAACGATGATGCACCTACTATTTATACTGCTGATTTAAGTAGTGGATTTAATAAAGAATATTTAAGTGATGAGAGTAATTATGATTCTGATATGTCAAAATTCAAAGTTACAGGTACAACTTTAGTTAAAATAGGTGATCATGAAATTGAAGATGTTTATGATAATTATGATGATATTATAGAAAAATTAAAAGAATTGGATTAATACGAGTGTATACATTCGTATTTTTTCTATTTTTTGGTTTTTTTGGTTTTTATTTTGTGTTATACTTTTAATAGTGTTTAAAGGATGATGCTTATGGATAATAAAAAAAGTAGTGTGGAAAGGTTATCTCAATCTTTAGATATAAAGGTTAATAAGAAAAAGAGTTTACCAACTTTTAAGACAAAAGAGGTTGTATGTCTTTTAATTGTAACTGTTGTAATTGGTTTAGTTATGGGGGGACTAGTTACTTATAATGTTACTTTGAAAGGTGAGAAGGTAGACGATGAACTTCAAGAGTTTATCAAAAATTATGATTATGTTGTGGATAATTATTATGGTGATGTTGACAAGACTGAACTTATAGATTCGGCAATTGCTGGAATGCTTAATTCTTTAGATAATAATTCAGCATATGTTGGTGGTAGTGATTCTAATTTTAGTATTTATTTGGAAGGTAATTATAAGGGAACTGGTATTCAAGTTACTTTAGATGATGAAAATAACATTGTTGTTTATAGTGTATTTGACGGAACTCCAGCTAGTGATGCAGGTTTAAAAAGTGGAGATGTTATTGTTAAAATAAATGATAAAGAGACTAGTAGTATGAGTTTAGAAGAGTTTTCGAGTTTAGTAAAAAAGCAAGATGGTTATTTTACTATTACTTATAAACGAGATGGTAAGGAAAATACGGTTAAGTTAAAAAGTGATACTGTAGAGTTAAAGTCAGTTACATCTAAGATGTTAGAGCGTGATAATAAAAAAATTGGTTATATAAGATTAACTATTTTTGCTAATAATAGTGATGAGCAGTTTGCTAAGGCACTTGAAAATTTAGAGGATAAGGATATTGACGGTCTTATAGTTGATTTAAGAGGCAATTCTGGTGGTCATTTAACAACGGCTGAAAATATTATTTCAATGTTTTTAGATTCTTCACATCCGATATATCAGATTAAATCTAAAGATACTCAGAAAAAATATTACTCTATTGGTAAGGAGACTAAGAAGTATAGAATTGCTGTTTTAATTGATAGTTCTAGTGCTTCAGCTTCTGAGGTTGTTACTTCTGCTTTGAAGGAACAGTATGGTGCTACAGTAGTAGGTGAAAATAGTTATGGAAAAGGTACTGTTCAAGAACTTCAAACTTTGTCAGATGGTGAACAATATAAGATAACTACCAAGAGTTGGCTTACGTCTAAAGGTAAAGTTATAGATAAAAAAGGTATAGAGCCTGATTATGCAATAACATTAAATAACGAGTATTTAGAAAATCCGACTGATGAGAACGATAATCAATTACAGAAGGCACTAGAGGTTATTTTTAAATAACTTTGCCTTCTTTTCTTTTTGCAAAAAAATGTTATAATGTATAAAGAGGTGCGTAGTATATGGAAAAGATAAAAAAAGGTGACCATCTACAAATACAGTGTTATAAACATGATGGAAAGGTTCATCGTTGTTGGGATGAGGCTGTTTTGTTAGATATAAAAAAAGATTATATGGTGTTTGGTAATGAAAGGACTTTGGTGACAGAAGCTCAGGGTAATATATGGCGAACTAAGGAACCGGCTATTATGTATTTTTTTAAAGATCGTTGGTATAATATTATTGTTCAACTTAAAAAGACTGGGGTAACCTATTATTGTAATATCGCAACTCCATATATTATAGAAGATGGAACAATTAAATATATTGATTATGATTTAGATTTGAGAATATTCCCAAATGGCAGTTTTAAGATATTGGATAGGCAAGAATATAAATATCATAAAAAGAAGATGAATTATTCTGATGATTTAGATGTAGCTATTCGTAGTGCGCTTTCTGAACTTATAACGGATTATCAATCTGGAGCTCCAATGTTTGATTTAGATGTTAATTTGAAATATGGAGAAGAATATCAAAGATTACGTAAAAAGTAATCATTTTTTTTATTTAAGTTCATATATTATTAAAGAAGTGAGAAAAAATAAAAAAAATTAATTTTTTTGTTGACCTAACTTCAAAAAAGTGTTATATTATTTGTGCATTCGACGGAGAATGACATTTATTTTGAAAAAAAACAAAAAAATTACAAAAAAGTGTTGACTTCCGTTAAGTGTTTTGATATATTAAGTGAGTACTTTTGAGGGGAACCTTTTATTAAGTCAAAAAAATTCAAAAAAAGTTTTAAAAAACTCTTGACTTAACAAAGTACATTTGGTATATTGGAAGTACCGCTGCAAAGTGGTATGAATGATCTTTGAAAACTGAGCAAAATGTCAATTCATAAATAGTTAGGATTAAATAACAAATTCAAAACTAAATAAGTTTTATTTTTTTTGGAGAGTTTGATCCTGGCTCAGGATGAACGCTGGCGGCATGCCTAAGACATGCAAGTCGAACGAAGCGGCCCATTGAAGATTGCGTGCTTGCACAAAATTGGATTTGGATTCCCGCTTAGTGGCAGACGGGTGAGTAACACGTGGGTAACCTACCCCTTAGTCTGGGACAACTATTGGAAACGATAGCTAATACCGGATGATTCATGAAAGGATAACCTTTCATGCTAAAAGGAGCTTCGGCTTCGCTTTGGGATGGGCTTGCGGTGTATTAGCTAGTTGGTGAGGTAATGGCCCACCAAGGCAACGATGCATATCCGAGCTGAGAGGCTGATCGGACACATTGGAACTGAGATACGGTCCAAACTCCTACGGGAGGCAGCAGTTAGGAATATTCGTCAATGGGGGAAACCCTGAACGAGC
>CALVRQ010000012.1 GCA_944358685.1 uncultured Bacilli bacterium | reverse complement strand
TAAAAAATTAAAGTCGCTTAAAATGGCTTTAAATTGATTATATAGTATATGCAATATTTAAAGGGAGGATTGATAATATGTATATTACTAATACAACAGAAGATGTAAGAAAATTAGTTGAGGAATTAGAAGGAAAAAATGATATCTGTAAATTAAAATTTCTTATTTATATTTTTAATTTATTAAACAATAATCAGATTAATGATAGGAATGAGCCTAATCCAGATTTACTGGAAGATGATAATTTAAAAATATTTAATTTAGAGGCGATTGGGTTTTCACCCAATGCTTGTACGATTTTATTACAATATTTTGCTATGATTTATAATGGTATGTCTAATAGTAAAGATGCTTATGAAGATAATGGAACTATTATGGGTATTATGTATAGCAATGAAGATAAAAATATTGCATCACAATTTGAAAAATTGAATTATAATGAGAAACTAGATGTGTTTAGTGAAATTATTATTAGATATGATAATGAAACTTACTTTGATGAAAAAATTTTAGTTTTGTCATTTGGTACAAAGTTAGATGGATTTAATATTGCTAAAATGATTAAAAAATTTAAAAGTTAATTTTAATTCATAGAATGTTATTTGAAAACTTAATATTTTAGATAGTGTTTTATGATTAATTCTATCTTCATTAACAAATATTGAGTTTTTAAATTATTACTGGAACTCAATATTTGAGTTCTTTTTTTCATTTATTCAAATATGTTTAAATGAGGAGGGAACACTTTGAAGAACGATATTTCCGTTGATATAGCTAAAAAAGAATTACAAAAAGCAATTATCAATGAGCTTTGTAAAAAAGGTGTAATAGATTTTTGTCAATGTAATAGTATCGTTAAAAAGTTAGATGAAGATATCAGAAAATTAGAAAGTATCTCACAAAAAAAGAAAAATAATGGGAATATGGTAGTTAAGATTCCACTATAATATAAGGAGGGAAAACGATGTTACTGAATTTGTATTCAATAAGAAATATTTTAGCACAAGGGAAAAAACTTATTGATTTGCCACTTCGTGTTACATATTATGCACGTGTATCAACGGATCGTGATGAACAGTTAAATTCATTAGATAATCAAGTTATGTATTTTGAAAATTATATTAAATCACAAACAAATTGGATATTTGTGAATGGTTATGTCGATGAGGGAATAAGTGGAACTAGTGTCAATAAACGTGATAATTTTTTAAAAATGATAAATGATGCTAAAAAAGGAATATTTAATTTAATACTAACAAAAGAAATATCGAGATTTTCTAGAAATACAGTGGATAGTATTCAATATACACAAGAATTATTATCTTATGGTGTAGGTGTATATTTTTTAAATGATAACATAAATACTTTTGATTCGGATTCAGAACTTCGTTTAACTATCATGTCTAGTATTGCTCAAGATGAGATTAGAAAATTATCTGAAAGGGTTAGATTTGGATATAAAAGAAGTATAGAAAAGGGTGTTGTTCCTGGGAATAATAATTTTTATGGTTATAAAAAGAATAAAGGTAAATTAGTAATTGTAGAGGAAGAGGCAAAACTTATCAGATTAATTTTTAATGAGTATTCAAAAGGAGAAATGGGTACTCAAAGATTAGGACATTATTTATATAATGAATATAATATTGTCAGTAAGACTGGAAAACCACTTGCTGGAACTGTAATTGGCAGGATAATTAGAAATCCAAAATATAAAGGTTATTTTTGTGCTCATAAGGAAACAACAGTTGATTATCATTCGAGAAAAAGAATTAGATTTAAGCCAGATGAATGGATAGTGTATAAAAATAATGAATCGTGTCCACCAATAGTTTCAGAGGAACTTTGGGATAAATGTAATGAAATATTAAATAAAAATTCAAAAAATTATCAAACTAAAACTAGAACTAATATGAAGTATGCTTTATCAGGAAAAATAAAATGTTATCATGATGGGGCAACATTTATAAAAGGAGCTTATAAAAATAAACGGACAGGTGCCATAAGCAAATATTGGGGATGTTCTAATTATAGAAAATATGGTAGAGAAAAATTGAATGGTTGTAAAACACCAATAATTCATTATGAGGAGTTATTAGATATATTTAAAAAGGTAGCAGAAAATATTTTAAATAGTGAAAATGATATGATGAAAGAAATATATAATTTAGTTCGTGAAACGGAGAGTAAATCAGATTATTCAAGAGAATTAAGCGAGTTAGAGAAAAAAATTGTGGAAATCAAAAATGCTAGATCAGAATTAATAAATATGAGAGCTAGGAAAGAAATTGAAGGTGATGAATATAATGATGCTAGGGAGAAGTATAATAGTGAGTTAGCTGTTTTGGAAAAACAAAAACAAAATTATTTATCAAGGAATATAGAAATTGATTATAAATCAAATGTTGATATGTTTTTTAAAAAAGTACACGATATAATATTTGAGGATGATGAAAGTGTATTTAGAATCTTTGGATCTATAATAAATACTATATTAGTAGAAAGACTTGACTCAGTTGATGATGATATTCATAAAGTGATGTTACATTTTAAATTGAATATAGCCAGCTACAATAAAAGTAGCTTAAATTTAAACGATTTTTTACTGCTTTTTAGTAACAGCGAGGGATGCGGTTGTGGCTTTAGCGGAAACAGTAGCTGGTAGTGTGAATAATTTTGTGAGTATGATGAATAAAAGAGCTAGTGAGCTTGGACTTACAAATACACATTTTAAAAATCCTCATGGACTTGATGATGCGGATCATTATTCTAGTAGCCGGGATATGTCATTAATAGCTAAAGAGCTTGTTAAACATAAACAGGTTTTAGAATATACGAAAATTTATGAAGATTATTTAAGAGAGAATACAGATAGAAAAATATGGCTTGTTAATACTAATCGTTTAGTTAGATTTTATGATGGTGTTGATGGGCTTAAGACGGGATTTACTGATGATGCTGGTTATTGTATGACGGCAACGGCTGAAAAGGATGGCATGAGAATTATTGCAGTAGTTATGGGTGAAGAGACTAGTAAGATTCGTAATCAAGAAGTTAGTGAAATGCTTGATTATGCGTTTGCTCAGTATAAGGTTATTAATATGCTTAAAAATAAAAATGCTCTTGGTAAGTATAGAGTAGAAAATGGTAAAGATGAGTATGTAGAGGTGGTGCCAGTTGGCGAAGCGACGATGGTTAAAAAGAAAGGTGATAAGGACGGGGATATTAGTTATAACATTAAATTAAAGTCATTAAAAGCGCCATTAAAGGTTGGTGATAATGTGGGAACATTAGAGATTAAAGAAGATAATAATGTGGTAAAGACTTTGAAACTGACAGTTAAAAATGATGTAGAAAAAGCTAGTTTTGGTAATTTGTTTATTAGGAATGTTAAAGATATGCTTGTAGGTGATATGAGTTTGGAATAAAAAGTAAATTAGTTATAATCTAGTGTAAAAATACTAGATTTTTCAATAGCAAGAGGAAATTTGATTTTTACGTCGTATGTTTATATATGAAGGGGCTTAGAAAGGAGATATATGGAAATAGAACATTTAGAAAAGTTAGACCAAACACTACCTATGATTCCACTTTTTTATGATAGAGCTTTTAAAAGTGTGTTTAAAATAAATTTAGATATTTTAAAAGAATTTTTAAAAGTAAGTATTCCTACAAATATAAACGATAACGATAGTATAAATCTTTTAGATAGTGAAATACCTGTTACAAGTAAAAATGAATATAAAAGAACCGTCGATATTTTGGTTGTAATTAATAATAGAATATATATTGATGTCGAGATGAATAAAAGTAAATTTGAATATGTATCTGACCGAAATTTTTCATATGGAGATATAATATCTACAAGAGTTATTGAAACAGGCGAAGATATCAATAATTTAAAATATAAATATGTATATCAGCTTAATTTAAACGAAAGCCCTTATGAAGATATACTAGAAGATGATATAGTTTTATATGGATTAAAGACTCATAAGATATATAATTCAAATAGGCATACATTAACTAAATCGCTTGAACTTTATAGAAATTTATATTACAATGAAGGTGATAGAAGTAAAGAGGTAATATGGTATACAATGCTTACATCAAGGACATTTACAGAGTTATATGAATTAGCTAGACAAGTACTAGATGAAGATAAAGTTCAAAAGTTAATGGAGGCGGTTATTAATATGAGTAAAGATGAGTTTATTATTCATGAGTGGCAGAAAGAGAAGATGGATGCTTTAGTTAAACATAATGAACTTGAAGGAGCCAAAGAAGAAGGTAAGAATATTGGAATCAAAGAAAATAAACTAGAAATAGCTCAAAAAATGCTTAATAAAAAAATGAGTATAGAAGATATTTCAGAAATTACCGGTCTAACTATCCAAGAAATCGAAAAATTAAGAAGCACTAATTATGAATAATATTTAGTGCTTTTAAAATTGGAGTTTACATAGTTCAAAAGAGAATAAGCGATTTATCGAAAATATTACTTGTTTTTTTGTGTGATATCTTGGATATGGATAGGATAGGAGAGATATTTATGAAAGAGAAAATAAAGAAAATAGTGTTAGGATATTTGCCAGGATTTATAACAGGAATAGTGGTGTGTGGAGGAGTAAGTGTAATAGCGGCAACATATTTTCCAGGTAATCAAGTGACGTATGAAAATACGGCGAGTGGAATGCAGGTAACAGATGTACAGGGAGCAATTGACGAGCTTTATAATGTTTGTTTTCCACCAAAAACAGGAGGAGAATGGGTATTAGATAATGTAGATATAGTAAATTCAGGCGAAGGACTTTACGCCGATGAATATGAAGACGGAAAATATACATATAAAGGAGTCAATCCCAATAATTATGTAACTTTTAATAATGAACGATGGAGAATAATATCCATAAATTCAGATGGAACGATAAAGATAATGAGGGATGCAAGTATAGGATATATTGCATGGGATAGTTCAGGTAGTAATAATTGGAATCTTCCTGCAACTTTAAATACTTATTTGAATGGGGATTATTATAATAGTTTAACAAGCACTGCCCAAAGTCAAATAGTAGAGGGAACATATTATGCGGGTGCAGTAACTGATGATAATAATGATATACAAGATCAAATAGTGATGAAAAAGTAACGACATCAAAAGTAAAAGTAGCCTTACCAACGGTAAGTGAATATTATAGAGCTAATTCAAATAAAGAACAGTGTGGAACATTTAGTTTAAATAATGATAATTTTAGTACATGTAAAAATAGTGATTGGATGTTTAATAGTGATAATTGGTGGACCTTGTCGCCTAGTTCTTTTGGTACTTTGGACTTCGTGATTCTTGTGAAAATCAGTGGTACTGTGAATGGCAGCAATACAGACTATGCGGACATTGCGGTCAGGCCTGTCATAACTCTTTCCTCTTCAGTCAAAATTACGGGAGGAGATGGCTCTCAAATCAATCCATTTACTTTAAATTAATAATTTTAACTCAGTATGATTAGTGTACTGAGTTTTAATATATAAATATTTTGTAAAAAAGTGTAAATTATTGCCGACAAATGGTAAATGTGTTATTATTATATTAGAATTATTAAAAGGAGGCGAGATTTTATGGAAGAATACTTACCAGATATTTATCAAAAAAGTATTTATACGATAGATTATTCTAAATTACTTAGTAGAGGAATAAAGTGTTTACTATTTGATTTAGATAATACAATTGTTCCTCCTTTTAGTACAGAACCTCCTAAAAAAGCTAAGGATTTATTTATTGGTTTAAAACAAAAAGGATTTAAAGTTATTATTTTTACTAATAGTCCGCAAATTAGGCTTAGGGGGTTTAAAAATTATTTTGGCGTTGATGGTGTTTCTAGTGCTCACAAACCACATACTAAGAAATTAAAGAGATTGCTTCAAGAGTATGGTTATCAAGTGACAGAGGTGGCTATTATTGGAGACCAATTAATGACAGATGTGAAAGTTGGTAATAAGGTGGGAATTACAACTGTGTTAGTTAATCCTGTTAGTGATAGTGATTTTATTTTAACTAAGATTCATAGGTTTAAAGAGCGCAAGAAGATGAAAAAATTAAGAGATAATGATTTGTTTTGGCGAGGAAGATATTATGACTAAATGTATTGGTTGTGGAGCTTTATTACAAAGTGATTTTCCAAATGATGAAGGATATACTAAAAATTTAGATAATAAGTTATGTGAGAGATGTTTTAATATTAAACATTATAATAAGTATTTAAAAGTGGAAAATAAAGATTACAGTGATGTTATATCTTCTATTGACTCTAAAGGCGATTTAATTTTATTGGTAACGGATTTTTTAAATTTATATAATTTGGATTTAGATTTAAAAAGTCCAGTTATTTTAGTTTTAACAAAAACTGATTTATTACCAAGAAGTGTGAATAAAGAACATTTACTTAGTAAAATTGGTTTGGATGTTGTTGGTAAGGTAATGGTTTCTAGTAAGAATAACTATAATTTTGATTTACTTTATAATATGATTATGAAGTATAAAAAAAGTAATAACGTTTATGTTATTGGTTATACGAATGCGGGTAAGAGTACTTTAGTTAATAAGTTTTTAAAAAATTATGGTTCTTATAATGGTGAGATTACGGTTAGTAATTTACCATCAACTACTTTGGATTTGATTGAAAATAAGGTTAATGATGAACTTACTTTAATTGATACTCCTGGTCTTTTAGATAGTGGAAGTATGGTTTTGTCAGCTTCTGCAGAGGTATTAAAGAAGATAACACCTAGAAAGGAAATTAGACCTATTAGTTTTCAGGTTAAAGGGTGTCAATCTTTATTAGTCGAGGATTTTTTAAGAATTGATTTAGAAAATACTAATATTATTTGTTATATGTCTAATGATTTAAATTATAGAAGAGCTTATAGTAAAAAAGAATGTTTACTTACTTCTCATGAGGTTTTGATAGGTAAAAATAAGGATTTGGTAATTAAAGGATTAGGTTTTATTACTTTTAAAAAAGAATGCAAGGTTACATTATGGCTTTTAGATGGGATTAGTTATTTAATCAGAGATTCAATTATTTGATTTTCTCTGATTTTATTTTGCAATTTATGACTAAAATTAGAATAAAAATTATTTTGTTTTTATGGTTCTTTGTGGTAGAATTAAAATAGGGTGATGAATATGCTAGGAACAATAATTGGAATTGAAGAAGATATTGTTTTGCTTAAGTTGGCTATTAATTTGACTGAATTTCAAAATTTAATTAATTTACATGTGGTGATGGAAGATAAAGATCAAATGTTGGTTGGAGAGATTATTGATATTAAAGAAAGTACAGCTTATATTAATTTGATTGGTCAAATTGTTGGTAATGATTTTGTGTTTGGAGTTATGCGTAAACCATCTTTTTCAGCGGTTGTTAAGTTGATTTCAAAGGAAAAAATACCGATGATTATTAGTGTGCCTGAATATAAGGAAAGAGAAGATGTTTATATTGGTGAGAGCCCTATATATTCTGGAGTTAAGGTTGGATTTGAAATTAATCCATTTTTCTCAAATCATTTTGCTGTGTTTGGATCTACCGGTAGTGGTAAATCTTGGGGAGTGGCTAAACTTATACAAAGTATTTTTGATAAGAAAAGTACAGTGGCTTATAGGGCTAGTATATTTATTTTTGATGCTTATGGTGAATATCATAATGCATTTAAAACTATTAGTCAGAAGGTACCGGAGGTTAGTTTTAAAGCGTATACAACTAATGTAAATATGGTAAACGATGCGGAAATTTTGAAGATTCCTTTATGGCTACTTACAGCAGATGATGTGGCTTTACTTTTGAATGCTGATTCAATTACACAGATGCCAATTATTGAAAAGACTTTAAAATTAGTTGGACTTTTTGTTAGAGATGAAAAAGAGGTCATTAAACAGAAAAATGATATTATTGCGAGAGCTATTTTAGATATTTTATCTAGTGGTAAGAATTCAGCACAAATTCGTGATCAAATTTTTTCGGTTTTGACAACTTATCATACTAAGGATTTGAATTTGGAAACTCAGATATATCAACCAGGGTATATTAGAAGTCTAAAACAATGTTTGATTATTGATGCAGCAGGTAAGCTTAGGGAGATGGAGTTACTTACTAATTTTATGCAGTCATTTTTAGATGATAGTATTGAATTATCTTTGCCTGATGGTTCATTTAAGTATGGACTTGAGGATTTAATGATGGCTCTTGATTTTGCTTTGCTTTCAGAAGGGGTATTTAATAGTAGTAAGATATATGATGAAAATAATGTTTTAAGAGTTCGTCTGCACACTTTACTTAATAGTGATTATGCGAGATATTTTGAGTGTGATAGGTATTTAAGTAGAGATGAATATATTAAAGAATTATTAATGGCTTCTAGTGGTAGGAAAGCTCAGATTATTAACTTTAATATTAATTATGTTGATGATAGGTTTGCGAAAACGATTACTAAAATTTATTCTAAGTTATTATTTGATTATGCGAAGAATTTAGAACAAAGAGCCTCACTTCCTTTTCACATTATATTAGAAGAAGCTCATAGATATGTTCAAAATGATAGTGATGTTGATGTGCTTGGTTATAATATTTTTGACCGAATTACTAAAGAAGGTCGTAAATATGGAGTTCTTTTGGGACTTATTTCACAAAGGCCATCTGATTTATCTGAGACATCTATTTCACAGTGTAGTAATTTTTTGATATTTAAGATGCTTCATCCTAGAGATATTCAATATATTAGGGATATGGTTCCAAATATTACGAATGAGATTGTTAAAAGACTTAGGACTTTGCAACCGGGAACTTGTATTGGATTTGGGAATGCTTTTCATGTTCCTGTTTTAATTAAGATGGATAAACCTAATCCAACACCATCTAGTAGTAGTTGTGATATTTCAGCTAATTGGTTTATTGATAGATAAAAAATAAGTGATTTATCGAAAATATTACTTGTTTTTTTTTTTTTTTGTGATATCTTTGATATGGATAGGATAGGAGAGGTATTCATGAAAGAAAAAATAAAGAAATTTTCAAAACAATATTTAATAGGATTTGTAATAGGAATAGTGGTGTGTGGGACAGTAAGTGTAATAGCTGCAACATATTTTCCATCTAATCAAGTGACGTATGAAAATACGGCGAGTGGAATGCAGGCAACAGATGTCCAAGGAGCTATAGACGAGCTTTATAATACATGCTTTCCGCCATATACTCCAGGACACGGGACAGATGTTATAGACCAAATTTTAGATAAAAATCCTGATGAACTTTATGCAGATAATCACGGTGATATCAGATATTATGGGAAAAGTCCAAATAATTATGTTAGCTTTAATAATGAGCTATGGA
>CALVRQ010000011.1 GCA_944358685.1 uncultured Bacilli bacterium | reverse complement strand
ATTCTTTAACCTCTTTATCTACATAATTTATATATTTCTTTATCTGTCCAATATATTCTGCTTTAAATTCAGTAACTTTAAGCTCTACAACCACATAACAATTAAACTTAACATTATAAAGTAATATATCAATATAATGATAATTATCCCCTATTTTAATTTTTACTTCATTGCCTATATAAGCAAAACCTATTCCTAGCTCCTTTAAAAAATCATCCATATTTTCTAAAATAGATTGGTGTAAAGCATATTCACTTAATTCTCCATTTGAATTATTTGCTTTAATCATTATAGGGTTTTTAATTAAAGTATTAATCTTAGGTTCTTCTAATTCCTCTTTATATCCAATTCTTTCATATTCATTAGACTTTATTCTTTCTCTTAATTCACGAACTGATAAATTTTGACTTTCTACTATATAAATATAATTGATTTTATTTGTATCTTCTAATATTATTAACTCACAAATATGACTCCAACTTAATTGTGCAGACATCGTCTGCACTTTTTCAAAATTAAGATAAAACTTTCTCATTAAAGACAAATTCCGTTTACTATATCCTTTCCCAAGCTCTTTAGTTAATCTTTCAGAATACTCTTTAATTAATTTGTTACCATATCTAGCTCTCTTTTCTCCGCCTTGTGCTTCCACTATTAATCTTCCAACTTCAAAATAAGCTTTCAAATCACTTCTATTTTTTGAATAATCTTTTACTTTCTTATATATTTCATTTTTTGCTAATGTTTCTTTTATTTCATTATAATAATTAATTTTAATCACCTCTATATATAAACATACGACATAAACAATTTATTTCCTCTTAAAAAGAAAAAAAGTCAAAATAATTTGACCTTTAAGAATTCAAAATCCATGCTTCATAACCACCTATTATATTAAATACATTATACCCCTTAACTCTTAGAACCTGCGCTAAAGTCCTTGATGAAGTACCTTGTTGACAATAAATATAATAAGTTAAATTCGGATTCAAATACTTCTCAGGACTATTCAAAAGCAAATTAGCATTAATATTTACAGCACCTGGAATATGATTATCATTAAACTTTTGTACAGACCTCACATCAATAACATTAGGATTATTTATCTTCAAAAAATCACTAATTGAAACTTCCACCTTATCACCTCTAATTTATTATATGTTTTAAACATAAAAAGAAATATGATAGTGGCCAAAAAAATAGGTTGTCATCAACCTATTTACATAATATATTATAAAATTTCATAATTATTAGTCATCATCATCGGCAAAGAAATCATCGAAGAATTGATCGTCAGTAACATATTCTTTATTAGTTTTCTTTGGTTCATTAATTTTCGAAACCTTAGGCTGACTAACTTTTTTTTCTGATTTAGATATAGTATTTTTATCCACTTTTTGTTCAGTTTTAGAAACATCTGATTTATGAACTCTTTCTTCTTTAACAGATTGATTAACTTTATTAGTAATTTTAGCCGCAAAATCTGCACCACTAATCACTGGCTTCACTTCTGGTTTATTAACCTTCTTTTCTTCTTTCAAATTAGTAGGTTTTATAGAAGAAACACTAACTTCAGGTTTAGATTGACTAACCTTAACTGGATCTATCATACTATTATTAGCCATATTAACTGGAACCTTAACTGGATTAATTTTACCAACATTAGCTCCTTTACCCATAATATCAACCTGTTTTTTTTGCTGTTCTTTTTCCAAACGTTCAACTGCTTTATCAATATTCTTAAGCATATCTTCCATTGACATCGGCCTTTGGGCCTTATTAGCGTGTACATTATTCATACCAGGTAAACCCGCACTACGATTCATATTAGGCATAACTTGACTAATAAGCTTGTTCATACTCTCTTCGCGTTTTTCAGCTCTTTTTTTATCAACAAATTCCTTTAAATCAAAAACATGTAATTTTTCTTTTTCTCTAGTCGGATAAGTAGCTCTCTCACACTTATCATTCTCTCCCCAATCAATTTGATAATCAAGTTTTAATTTAGTTCTAAAAGGATCCATACGAAGCCTTAGTAAAATAATTTCTCCCATTTTAAGTTTCTGTAAATCACTAACCGTAATTAAAGGTCGAGTTTCTTCAATAGCCTTACCATCCTTATCCTTCTTATCAGTCTTAACTTTAATCTCGCCACACATTTCACTAATCTCTTTCAAAGCCGCAAGCTCAGTACTAATTAAATAAACAATATTAGTACAATTACCTCTAATTGTATCGCCTTTTTCTTTACCATAAACTTCAGATAACTGCGCATAGTTTTGAATAACAAAGAAAAATCTCATTCTTCTACTTCTAGCCGCTGATACCATTGTATCAACATCTTTCAAAGGAGGCATATTAGCAAACTCATCAAGTAAAAAATTAGTTCTATATGGAAGTTTTCCACCACATTTTTGTGCGTAATCAACTAAAGTCTCATAACATTGTTTAAGAAAAATAGTAACAAGTGAATGATAAGTTTTCTTTTCATCTTGAATAACGATAAATACAGCTGTCTTATTTTTACCAATATCTTCAAACTCAAAATCACTATGTGAAAGCATTTCTGATAAATTTTCACGAGATGCAAACAATCTAATTTTTTGTTTAAACACTGATAAAATACTACCTTTAGTATCACTAGGTGCAGAAATAGTAGATGATGCACTTATATAAGCTGGAGACGTTGGATCTTTAGTTTTAAAATATTCGTTCGAATAAGTAGAATTAGGACCACACTTATCCTCACCAATAGTTGTAAACAAATTAACACTGTTCAAATTAATTTCATTTTCTTTCGCATCTTCAAATAATCCCAAACATATTCCTGAAAAATAATCAGCCGAAGTTTTCTCCCAAAACGGGTCACTATTTTGCGCATTCTCATCATACAAAATATTCATAGCTAAGTCATCAGTAAGCTCGTTAGCTTTATCAGAATTACCCTCTTTATAATACTTATAAGGTAAATGAAGTGGATTCCATCCACTACCTTGTTGTGGATTACGAAAGTTTAAAAGTACCACATTATATCCTCTTTTTCTAAGCATCTCAGCAGTCGTTTCATAAATTTCACCTTTAGGGTCAGTAATAATCATTGACTCATCATGCTTAGCAAGTGAATGAACAAGGGGAAAAATAGCCGCTTGCGTCTTACCAGCACCAGTAGAACCTATAATTAATGTATGTCCTTCACCATTATCAACCCACATTTTTTTTCCATCATTAATTAAAGGAAGTCCACCAGCATCAGCTTGTGGTGCTTGAACCTTAACCAACGTAAGTTCTTTTTTCATTTCTTCTGCAGAAGTCCATCTAGAATATCCCTTAGAACTCTTCTTAGCTTCTGTTGAAAAACCTATACCTTTTTCTCTTTCGAAAAATCTATCAGAAACACTAAATATACTAGCTACAAGCGCTATAATATAACAAGTAATTGTCATACCAAAATATTCAGAAGAAAAAGCTGGGAATGGATTCAAACCATGAAATGGATGATCTAAATCACCTTTAGCAAACTGTATAATATTTAAAAGTGCAATGGCCACAAAATAAAGTAATACTAAACAATAACACCCAAATATAATCCAATCTTTTTTATCAGCTCTAAATTTTAATTTCATGTAACCTTCACTCCTTATTAATAAAGCATATAAACACCAATATTATATCACGCAAAAACCATATCCGCAATAAAACAATCGAAAAAGCCTCATCAAAAACAAAATCAAAGTCACTATCCACAGTCCCTTTAAAATATCATAATTTGTTTTAATATATTTTTCTTAAGCTATGAATAATAACGCTTTCAAAAGGGACAAGTAATTTACTAAGATATTACTTGCTTTTTAGTGGTAACTTAATAATAGTAGTGAAAAAAAAAATAATGAATAAAATTTGCAATTTTTTTGGAATTTTAGAAGGAATTCTAATTTCTACGCCGTATGTTTATATATGAAGGTGCAAAGAAAGGAGTTATATGAAAATAGAACATTTAGAAAAGTTAGACCAAGAGTTATCTTTGATTCCTTTAAGCTATGATAGAGCTTTTAAAAGTGTGTTTAAAATAAATTTAGATATTTTAAAAGACTTTTTAAAAGTAATTATTCCTATCAATATAAACGATAACGATAGTATAAATCTTTTAGATAGTGAAATACCTGTTACAAGTAAAAATGAATATAAAAGAACCGTCGATATTCTAGTTGTCATTAATAATAAAATATTTATTGATATAGAGATGAATAAAAGTAAAT
>CALVRQ010000010.1 GCA_944358685.1 uncultured Bacilli bacterium | reverse complement strand
ATAACTTTCATGAACGCCTTTTGCTTTAAATCTAGGATAACCGTTTCCATTAAAAAATCTTTTATAAGCATCTTCTAAATTAAATAGACTTGTTCTTAAAGCGCAACTATCTACTTCTTTCAAAAACGGATATTCTTTTGAAAGTGATGGAATTAATTTTATTTGACCATATACACTTTTACTTTTTCCAGTTTTTTTATATTCTTTAATTTTATAATCCAAAAAATAATTATATACAAAACTAGAGCATCCAATAGTTTTATTAATTAATTCTTTTTGCTTTTCAGTTGGATACATTCTAAATACATAGCCTTTTAGTATTTTCATATCATCACCTTCAATCTTTGGTGTATTCAGTATACCACAAACATTTGTTCTTGTAAACATTTTTTTTACAAAGCAAATTCCTAGTATATAAAAAATAAAAGTATGTAAACACACATACTTTTTTAATACCATTTTTTTCTAACACTAACACCTTTTTTATTACTAAGCATAACCACATCTATTTGTACAGGACATAAATGATTAAAAGGGTGTAATATTTTTGGCGCACACTTTTGAATTTTAGTTACCCCACCAGTAATCAAAATATAATTATTATCTAACTTTCTAAGTCCTCTAACATTCTTTGGAAAAAATGTCTTTTTAGGACTAATTAATCCCCTTTTAAAATTACCAAAGCCAAATGGAATACATCCATCGTGCGTATGACCACACAAAATCAAATCATAATCTTTAAATAAATTCGCACATTTATCATCATTACTAAACTCTGGCGAATGTACTAAAGCAAGTGTTGGTAAATCTTTTCTCACATTTTTATATAGTTTTTCATGTTTTTTAAAATCTTCATAAAATTCTTCAAAATCGTATTTTTTTGCATGATAATATTTTTTCGTTTCTGTATAACCCATCAACCAAACATTATTATCATAATATATATCATTATCAAGTAATGTAACTCCATCAATACTTTTAATAACATTACTAATTCCTTCTATATTACTTTCCTTTGTCTTTTTTTGAATATAATCATGATTTCCCAAAATAACAAATGTTGGTGCCACCTTAGACGCACAAGAAAGCAAATCATTAACCTTATAAAGCAAATCAGAATTTCCTATATTGTCAACATCATCAATTAAATCGCCGACAAACAAATAATAATCTGCTCTCTCTTGAATAATTTGTTTTTTTATCATCTCTAGTTTCTTTAAACTAACCATATCACTAATATGCACATCGCCAATCACCATAAACTTCAAATCACGAGTAACTTTCTCATTATATAATGTAACATATCTAGCTTGTAAATAATCATCAATAAATAATCTCATAACTCACCCCTTATTAAAGTTTATTAACATCCACTCTTTTATTTTCCAAATCTTTATCAACCAAAATTTCATGAATTTTTTCTTCAGAAGTATCCAAAAATACCTCTTCTATTCTATCAACCCTGCACCTTTCAGCTTTTATAATTGCTCCTAACTTAGAAGCAGCCTCCTTCACCTTATCATTAACTATTACATAGTTATACTTAGAAAGTTCATTAATTTCCCTATAAGCTGTTTCAAACCTTTCCATTACCTTCTCTTCACTCTCAGTATTTCTATCTACAAGCCTTCTTTTTAACTCCCTCATACTAGGCGGTAATAAAAATACAAATAAAGCCTGTGGCAACTTCTTCTTAATCTGTAAAGCTCCTTGAATTTCAATAACTAAAATTACATCCTCACCTTTATCCAAATGTTCTTGAACACTTCCTCTTGGTGTTCCATAATAATTGCCAGCAAACTTCGCATACTCAAGCATCTTATCTTCCTTAATATTTTCTTCAAACTCTTCAGCGCTTACAAAATAATAAGATACACCATTGGTTTCACCTTTTCGAGGCTTTCTACTAGTCATTGAAATAGACTCCCAAATATTAGGATTTTCTTTCTTAAGTTCATCACAAACCGTATTCTTACCACTACCACTAGGTCCAGATAACACTATAAGTAATCCTTGTTTTTTAGTCTTAATCATATTATATCCTCCTTTACAGAAAAAGACTGACACGCAGTCTAAATCATTAATTCAATCCAAGTAATTTTTTTAATTTCTCTGGATGTTCTATTAACTCTTTCGCCTCAGGAACTAAAATAGGCATAATTCTCTTAAGCTCATCGCCATTAACAACATCCATATATTCATCATTACCATTAAAATAACTTTTCACAACTTGATATTCATCTATAAAATCATCTTCATTTTGATTAATCCTAATCATATAACTATATTTACTTCCATCAATAACCTTCTCGGCAATTACAAACCATTTATCATTATCGTCAAATTCAACAACTGTATATAATCCGTTTTCCATAATATTCCCCTTTTTATCTTATTTTCGTAACTGTATCAACAACATCGTCAAGTCCAACAAAACCAGAAGGATCAGCCATACTATTACCAAATAACAACGCATTATTTGGATCTTTAGCCAGTTCAGCCATAAATGAAGGATCATTTAATTGCTCTGGCGTAAGTCCCATATAACTATTAGTAGCTGTATTAAACACATCCAAAGGATTATTACTAAACCACTCATTAGAAACAACCCCATTCGCATTACTAGCTGCATCATAAGCATTAGTAAACACCGTTTGTCCTTCACCAATCCCAGAATAATCTAAAGAAGCAGCCGCATTAGAAGTATTTGCCATAGTATCTTGTACCGTACTAACAGCATTATTAACCGTATTCGCATTTTCTGGATTTAATAAATGATTAACACCATCCATAATTTGTGGTCCAAAAGCAATAGACACTCCTACACCAACTACTGCAATAACACCAGCTACAATCGCCGCTTTTTGCCACGTCTTCAAACCTTTCCATTTTTCTACTAATGATGGTATAACCTTTCTACGAGAAACCTTTTTACCAGGGACAACTGGTTCAATACTCTCTGCACCCTGACTCAAATCAATAGCCTCAGGAATATCCCCTATTTTATCTAAACCAGACATATCTTTAGAATCATCCATATAATCAGCCGGATTTGGTAACACATCTAAACCAGAGTTATCTTTAATAGGTCCATCATCTGAAATTTTAACAATACCTAAATTTCCCTTTTCAGCAACATTTTCTTTATCATTTTCTTTTTCATCTAAAGAATTATGGTATTCCATCATATCCACATCACCAAGAATCTCAACATCTCCATCCTTAGTCACTTTAATCTGATTATCTATACCATCAATATTATTTGTTCCAAACTTCAAATCATTAATAAGTCTTACTTTTTTAATATTCTCATTCAATAATTTTGAATCAAGCAAAGCAAAATTCTTATTTAAAAAATCACTAGTAAAATTACCGACTACATATCCATTGCCATCTTTAACAAACACAACATAAGGTGAGTCAAGCTGATTAGCCTTAAAATGTTTTCCGCCAATATAAGGATTATAACTAGTAGTATTTTCTACAACATTTGAATCTGCATTTTTAAAATGCTTTCCACCACCATTAGAATTAGACATTACATTACTTCCATCGGCGTTTCTTTTAAAACGCATACCAACTAAATCTTTATTTCCATCTTCTTTTTTCTTAGAAACATCCTTCTTAGGAGATGTATCAATTTTCGTATTTAAAAGAGATTCTTTATTTTTTTGATATGCACTTTCATAATCAGAAGTTCCATAGTCGTAGCCACCAATAACTGTACCATTATAATGAGCAAGTTCCAATTCAAGTAACTGTTTTTGTTGCTTATAAGCTAAATCATAATTAACATCATTAAAAGAAAGAGAAATATCATCAAAATAACTACCGCCATTATAAGTAAAATTAATTGGTTCATGGTTTCTATATTTATTATCTAAATCAGCTATTTTTTTCAAAATTTCAACTTCACCACTTAACTTCTTTTCAGCTGCTTTGAATAAAATAATGTTTCCACGTATTGAATTATTATTTGGGTCTTTTCTAGCTTCATTTTCTAAAACTTCTAAATTATCATGCATGTTTTGTAACTGAAGTAACTTACTATCTAAATCCATAAAATCCCTCACTTTAATTGAACCATATTCTATATTATTTTCATTTTTTTGTCAATTTTACAATATCTAATTCAATTATAGCATACTAAATAAATAAAATTTTACTTTTTTTAGCCACTTTACACAAACAAACAATTGAAATATCCAAATAATAATTTATTTTACCTGAACCCCTAATAGTCCAACTAACTCAAAACACTGAAAACTATCTACAACAATACCTTTAACACTAAACAAATCAAACATAACCTCTGTTATATTTGAAGTCGAAAAATCCACTCCATTTAATGAAGATTTCAAAAACTCCGCCTTAGTAAAATTAACATCATCAAAAACCATATTTTTAACCTTCACATCTACAAAAGAACACTCCGAAAAATCACTTTCCTTAATATTCATATCAGTTATTTTAGCCCCAGACATATTCAAGTATCTCCCATTCACTGAAATAAACTCTGTATTTTTAATAAAACTATCAATAAAACTAGTTCCAATCAATTTACAATTATCAAAAACAGAATCTTTTATTAATCTCTCATCAAATTTTTTATTTGATAAATCACAATTTTCCAACATAACATTAATAAAATCAACACCATCAAATTCAATATTACTAAAATCCACATTTCTAAAAATACAATTTTCAAAAGTAACATTTTTGAGAATAATATTATTCTGATTACTTTCAAAAATATAATTTCTAACACTCTCTTCTTCTAAGTCCTTTTCCAAAAAAGAATTTTCAAGATTAATCATTTTAAGCATATCTATACCTCTTTCTTAAAATAATTATATCATTTTTTTAATATATCATCTAAACTACCATTATATTTAATATCAAAATTACTAGGCCCTTCTATACACTTCCCATCAATATCAAATTTTGAACCATGGCAAGGACATTCCCAAATCTTCTCTGTTTTATTAAAAACTACTCCACACTTTAAATGTGGACATCTATTATAAACCACATGAAAATTATTACCATCATTATAAATAGCAACACTATTACCATCAATCACTTTGGAACAAAATACCAAAATAAATTTTGGTATTAGCTTACCTCACGGTAAGCTCTTTCTACTTCATAGCAGTCTTAGACTCCTCCATAGACCAGTATCGGATAGTCGCTACCCTAATTATATTATTTA
>CALVRQ010000009.1 GCA_944358685.1 uncultured Bacilli bacterium | reverse complement strand
AAGGCATGTGTGTTAACCGCTTCACCAACGGGCCAAAAACAAAAATGGTGGGCCTGGTAGGACTTGAACCTACGACCCCACGCTTATCAAGCGTGTGCTCTAACCAACTGAGCTACAGGCCCATTTGACATTTGACTTTACCATTGTACATTATTTTATGAATTTTGACAAGACTTTTTTCTAATTTTTTTCACAATCTCTCAAATTTCATTACATATGATAACATACTTAAAGTCAAATGACAATATTTTTACATTAATTTTTTATAATATTTAAAAGCAATCACTCTAAAAGCTAATTTATCAATTAAACTCTCATCAATAATATTATTGTCAATAGCCTCTTTAACTGAATTCATACTATCCTCATAATCTGTCGTAATAATTAAATCATTACCAGCTAAAATAGCTGTTACTGTCGCATCCTCTATATCTTTAGTAGCTCCCATCGCTAAATCATCAGTTATAATAATTCCAGTAAATCCCAGTTTTCCTCGAAGTAAATTATGAATGCTCGGTGAAAGCGAAGCTGGGTTATTAGTATCTATACTGCTTACAGTATTGTGACTTACCAGCACGTTTTCAGCTCCCGCTTCAATTCCTGCTTTAAAAGGTGGCAAATCATTATTCAATATATCTTCATAACTCCTCTCATCAATCGATGTTCCTTCGTGAGTATCCACATTATTACCATATCCGGGAAAATGTTTTAATACATAAGAAACACCTAATCCATGACTAGCTTCAATAACCGTTTTCGCATAAGTAGAAGTAATATCACTATTTTCCCCCAAAGCTCTAGAATACATATAATCATTTTGATCAGTTGATACATCTACAACCGGAGCTAAATTGAGATTAATTCCTAAATCATATAATAATTTACTTTTATTAATTGTATCTTCCTTAATTTTATCAAAACCACCTTCCAAATATAACTCCCTAGATGATTTAAACGGTTCCTTAGCTAAATTAGGATTACTACTAACCCTAACCACCTTTCCACCCTCTTCATCTACGGCCGTTAAAATAGGTATCTTAGAAACCTCCTGCAAACTACTCATCATATTTTGAACTTCTGCATAAGTCTTATCCTTAAAATCTTTCGCATAAAATATATAACCACCAAACTGATATTGTTTTAAAACTTCTGACTGATTTTCATCAGGATATCTAACTAATAATATTTGAGCTATCTTTTCATCTAAAGTCATATCATTTAACTTTTCATAAGCCTTTTTATAATAATCTTTAAAAATTCCATTATCCAGCCAAACTTTCAAAATACCATTCTTATCTTTATAATCTTCTAACTTTTTATAATTTTTAATTTGAATATCTTGTAAATCTTTATTTTCATCTAAATTACCATCGTATTCAAACTCTTCTATATCACCAATTTTAATATCATCATCATCCATTCCAAAAGTATAAATAATATTATTGCTATTTTGAACAGTTATATTGCCATTTTCTTTTTTAATAACCATCGCATCTAATTTATTAAATTCTATTTTTTGGTCTTCCTTCTTTTCTTCTTTGGGTTTATTATAAAATATAGAAATTAAAGTTATAGCCAAAAAAACAAATAATAATACTACTATAATACTTTTTTTCCTCATAAATATCCCCTCATTGTTATTATACACTATTTTAATTATATAAATATGTCAAAATAAATCAAACAAGCCAAAATTAACTATTGAATTTACACACCATTTTATGTTATACTTATTAAGGACTTGTCTCCTTAGCTCAGTTGGTAGAGCAACTGACTCTTAATCAGTGGGTCTGGGGTTCGAGCCCCCAAGGGGACACCATTTATGAACAATAAAATCTAGCAATCATAAAATTGCTAGATTTTTTTAAATAAATCCATCATTTGAAAGTATACTTATTAAATTATCTTCTTCTGTATAACCAGACACATCATCAATGAAATTTCCTTTATCAAAAAGTAAAAGTAGTGGTGTTCCCCAGTTTGTATTTTCTTCAAAATAATCACCGAAATCATTATCCATACTCATCATCTCATTAAATACATCCGAATCTAAAGTATCAACGACAATTACATATACATTTAAATCGTAATCGTTTTTCACCTTATTTAAAACTGGATTAAATTGTTCACAGTAAGAACAGGTTGTTTGAGCAAGTAAAATAATTGACTCTTTATCATTTATCGCATCATTCAATTCTGCAGTACTAGTAATATTTTTATATGGAAATTGCTCATTAATCTCTTTATCCATAGTTTCTAATTGTTTATTATCTTCTTGCTTTATACCTTTATTAAGCAATATAAAGCTTACTATTAAGCAAATAATCAATAACAAAATAACAATACCAATAATAATTGCCTTATTTCTTCTTCTTTTATTAATATAACCACAATTTAGACACTGCTCAGCCTTAGAGCTTATCATATGTCCACATTCCTTGCACTTAATTAATGCCATTTTTAATAACTACCTCTTTTCTTCTACTTGCTTAACAAGTATTACTGAAATCAAATATATAACTACTGGCAAAGTATAATAATTAATAATAGAAACTAAAAAAGAAATTAAATCAAAACTATTTACTGAAAAATACCACAATAAATTATAAAATACATATGAAATAATATAAATCAAAAGTACTATTAAACTAATTATTTTAAAAACTGACTTGTGCGTTTTGATATAAGCAAAAATAAACCATAAAAATGCCACCATAAAAACTATATCGGTAAAACTGCATATATAATATAACACATTTAATATATTCATCATATAATCCTCCTATCTTTTAAATTAAATTATATTTTACTCATTCAACAATCTTTCAAATCCAAGAAATAAATAACATATAAAGCGAATATATCGAACTTATACTATATATGCCAAGCACAATTATTAACACAATAGTAAGAGCACTGCTTTTTTTCAATTTAATCCCACAATATGGACATACTTCTACATTTTTACTTATCTCTTTATGACATTCTGGACAAAATGTTACATTATTATCAATCCCACAAAAAGGACAAATTTTAGCAGTACTACTAATCTCTTTTCCGCACTCTCTACATTTTATTAACGCCATATATTACACATCCTTCTTTACTAAGCAGTAAATGCCTGTTGAAATAAAATAACCACTTGTAATAATTAAAATTCCAGCCATAATACCTTCAATACTTGAAAAACCACGTGCCACAGTATCACCTAAATCATCTACATTATTAGCCGCTGTAGCTGCTGCATTTTGAATACCTGTATAAGCATCCCCACCATAATAATGATGTTCTTCATACTCACCGCTATAGTAACTACCTA
>CALVRQ010000008.1 GCA_944358685.1 uncultured Bacilli bacterium | reverse complement strand
GGTGATGTAAAATGATAGGAAAGATTATAAAATATGCAAGAAAACAATCTGGTTTGACACAAGAGGAACTCGGTAAGTTAGCTAATATAAATAGAACAACTTTGGGTAATTATGAAACGGAGTTTAGACAACCAACTTTTGAGATGATTGAGACTTTGCTTAATAAATGTGGAGTTAAAATATTTTTTGAGATGAGTAATGGTGAAAAATTTGAAAGTAAGGATGTTTTAAGAAAAGACATTTAAAAAGAGTTACGTTTTGTAACTCTTTTGTTATACCATCATGAATGTTCCTGGTAAATATATTAAAATTATAGCAGCGACTAACATAATTATGCCGGCAATTAATCTATTATATGTTCCTATTGTATTTTCAATGATTAATTCTTTAATGATGACATTTACAACGCCGACTAGAATTAAGCTAGTGATTAAATACATAAGGAAGTATAAGAACATGTAAGGTGCGGATGTTGTAACATTTTGCATTTCGAAGGCAGTTTCTAATAGTACTGATGAACTTTGTGATTGGTTAACTAAAACAAACGAAGTTATAACACTAGTAATTATGATTCCAAGTGAATACATGAGGAATTGTTTTTTACCAAATAGTTCTTGAAGGATTTGAAGAATACTTTTTTTAGGGATGTTTATTTTTAGATGTGCGTCAATACTAATGGCGGCAATGATGATTGCTACAATGGCAATGAAGGTTCTAATAAAGGTTGTTTGATTAATAGTAAATTCGGCATTAGTAAGGGCAAATACCATATAGGTGATGGTACTTGTAAAGACAAATATGCCGCCTAATATTAAACGTTTTTTATTATTATATACAGCTAGCATGATACCGGCTAAAAATAGGATAATCCAAAGAGAGCCTAGATTTATGGCATCTCCTATTCCTTCAGTAAAGGCAATTGTTATTGGGCTTGTTTCTTTAACATTTGTTTCACCTAATAAACTAAAGTGGATGGTTGGGTCTTGGCTTTGATTAATATTTGTTGGGACTGACTTACCATTTTTAATTAATTCGACAGCATTTATATTTTCTTGTTTTAAACTATCAGTAATAGTTTGTTTCATTTGTTTACCTATTTCATCGTTAAAGCCAGAAAAATATTTATTTCCAATAATGGTGAATGGTACTCCTTCATTATTATCACCAAAAGCTGTTCTAACTTGATTTAAAAGTTCAAGATTATCGTCATTGTTCCACACTTCATATGTTTGAATATTAAGGTTTTTGCCTAGTTGTTTTTGAAGAATGTCTAAATATTTTTCTTCATCTGCGCAGTGCGGGCAACCGTCACCGTGAAAAAGGGTTAAAGTTACTTCTTCGGCATTTACTTTAGTAAATGGAATGATTAAAATTAAAGTTAAAATTAATATTATTTTTTTCATTGTTTACCTCCTAATTTTTTATAACTTTCATCAAAGGCTTTTAAAAAGTTTTCAATATCTAATTTTGTTGTTTTTTTAGAAATGCTTATTCTGACACTAGTTTTAGCTTTTTCTTCGTCGTTTGTGAGGGCTAGAACTGGCTTTGAGGCATTTCCTGTTGAACAAGCACTCCTAGTAGATATGTATACATCTTTTTCTTCTAGACTATGAAGTAAGGTTTCTGGTTTTATTCCTTTAATACTGATGTTTAATATATGAGGAATAGAGTTTTCATTACTATTGATGGATACATTTGAGTATTTTTTTAAATTTTCTTTTACTATTTGATTTAATTTTTGAACTTTTTTTATATCCTCATCAATGTTTTGGTAGCTTAGTCTTAATGCTTTGGCAGTAGAGACAATGAGTTCTAGTGGTGGAGTGCCACTACGAAATACGGTTGTGCTTTTACCACCAGCAATTAAAGGTTCTATATTCAAGCTTTCTTTTTTATATAAAATACCGATTCCTTTAAAGCCAAAGAATTTATGAGCGGAAAAGCTAGCTGCATCGACGTTAGTTAAATCAAATTTTATTTTGCCGACGGCTTGGGTTATATCACTATGAAAAATTATTTTAGGATAGTTTTTTAATAATTTTCCAATTTCTTCGATGGGCTGGCGAATTCCTGTTTCACTACTTACCATACTTATTGTAACGAGTATGGTATCATCTGTTAATAGTTTTTTTAATTCATCTATTTTAACGATTCCGTTTTTTAAAGGAACATAATCTATTTTGAAGCCTTTTTCTTCTAGCTGTTTTAATGGACTATATATAGATGAATGTTCTAAGGCGGTGGTTATAATATGCTTTCCCCTATTTTGATATTTTTCCATGGCTTTAATGATAGTATTATTACTTTCACTAGCGCCTGATGTGTAAATTATTTCGTTCGGTTTTACATTTAAAATGTTGGCTATTTGGTTAGTGCTTGCATCTATTAGGTGTTTTGCATTTACGCCCAATTTATGAAGTGAATTAGGATTGCCTATATATTTTGTGGCTTTTATGAAACTATCTAAAACTTCTTCATCAACTGGGGTTGTCGCACTATAATCTAAATATGTCATAATTGTTCCTTTCTATTTGATGGTATCAAAACCACTACGTTTGAATAATTTTTCTAAATCATAATTTGAATAATATATCATGGTTGGCCTTCCATGAGGACAGTTAAATGGATTTTTACAATTTCTTAAATCAGTAATTAAAGCTTCCATTTCTTCCATGGTGATATTAGTATTGGCTTTAATTGCATGTTTGCAGCTCATCATGGTGGCAACTTTTTCATTGAATTTTTCGATGCTAAAATCTTTACGTGTCGCAATTACTATTTCAATTATTTTTCTGATTGATTCTTCTTCATAGCCTTTTGGAAGCCAAGCTGGGTGCTGTTTTATGATAACTGAGTTAATACCGAATTCCTCGATTTTGAATTTCAAATCTTCTAAAATATGCATGTTTTCTTTTAGGATTATGAATTCGTCGGCTGATAGTTCAATAGTGATTGGAAAAAGTAATGAGGTTGAGGCTATGTTAGGTTTGCCCATGGCTTCTTTAAACTTTTCATAGTTACATCTTTCTTTAGCAGCGTGCTGGTCAATGATATACATACCTTTTTCATTTTGAGCAATAATGTATGTACCATGAACTAAACCTACAGGATACATTTCAGGCATAAATTCTTTTTCTTCTTTGGTGTTTATTTGATATTCTTCATTATCCATGGTTACTTCGTGAACGATATCGCCGTTATTTTCATCTTCATATATACTTTCATTGACTATAATTTCTGGTTCCTCGAATTCTATAGGTTCTGGCTTTATTTCGGGTGTGCTATGAGAATGTCTTTCTAAATCAAAGCGTAGTTCTTCTCTTTTCGGTTTTTCTTTTCTAATTGAAACTTCTGGTATTAAATTGCGGTCAGTAATAGCGGCCATAATGGTTACTTTAATTAATTCTAATAATGTATCCATTTTACTAAATTTGATATCCATTTTAGTTGGATGTATGTTTACATCAATGACACTTGGGTCCACTAAAATATTGATAACAGTTATTGGATATCTGTTATCTGGTTTATATGAGTGATAAGCGTCATTTATAGTTCTATTAATATCCATGTTTCTAACTACTCTACCATTGACGATGGTCACCATGTTATTACGACTAGATCTATGTACTTCTGGCAAGGATATATAACCAGATATTTCATAGTCGGGGTTTTCTCCTTTAATTGGTACCATTTTTCTAGCAACGTCAGTTCCATATATATTTTGTATAACTTTCAAGATGTTACCAGAACCATCTGTTCTTAAGATAACATTATCGTTGTTTTGTAAAGTGAAACGAATATTTGGCTGAGACAAAGCTAGTTTATTTATGTAGTCAGTTATACTTGCAAGTTCAGTATATAAGCTTTTCATGTGTTTTAATCTAGCTGGAGTGTTATAAAAAAGTTCACTGACGGTAATAGTAGTGCCTTTTCTAGCATCGCCTAGACCTACTTCTAGAATTTTTCCACCATTTATGACAACATGTGTTCCAATATCTCCCATACATGTTTTTAAATCAACTTTACTTACAGCGGCAATTGAAGCGAGAGCTTCGCCTCTGAAACCTAAAGTAGTTAATCTATATAAATCATCTTCATCATCTATTTTACTAGTGGCATGTCTTGAAAAAGCTAAGACAGCATCATCTTTATCCATGCCTTTACCATTATCGATGACTTTTATTTGTCTTGTTCCAGCGTCTTCTAGTTCAACTTTGATTTCAGTACTTCCGGCATCAATACTATTTTCGACTAACTCTTTGACAACTGAGGCACATCTTTCGACAACTTCACCTGCAGCTATTTTATTTGCAAGAAGTTCATCCATTACTTTAATTATGGACATAACATCACCCTACTTTTAACCTTCTTATAAGATTATACCATTATTTATAAGTAAAAAACAATAAAAGAAAGTTGTAATTTAATCATGTTATGTTTTTAATGGTTACTATTCACAGTCCCTTTAAAATATCATAATTTGTTTTAATATATTTTTCTTAAGCTATGAATAGTAACGTTTTTCAAAAGGGACAAGTAATTTACTAAGATATTACTTGCTTTTTAGTGGCAACTTAATAATAGTAGTGAAAAAAGAAATAATGAATAAAATTTGCAATTTTTTTGGAATTTTAGAAGGAAATAAGATGTCTACGCCGTATGTTTATATATGAAGGGGCAAAGAAAGGAGTTATATGAAAATAGAACATTTAGAAAACCTAGACCAAACGTTATCTTTGATTCCTTTAAGCTATGATAGAGCTTTTAAAAGTGTGTTTAAAATCAATTTAGATGTTTTAAAAGACTTTTTAAAAGTAACTATTCCTACCAATATAAACGATAACGATAGTATAAATCTTTTAGATAGTGAAATACCTGTTACAAGTAAAAATGAATATAAAAGAACCGTCGATATTCTAGTTGTAATTAATAATAAAATATTTATTGATATAGAGATGAATAAAAGT
>CALVRQ010000007.1 GCA_944358685.1 uncultured Bacilli bacterium | reverse complement strand
AGTATTTTTAATAAAACTATCTATAAATGTTGAACCAATTAATTTACAATTTTTAAATAATACCTCTTTTATTAATCTTTCATCAAAGTGCTTATTAGATAAATCACAATTTTCAAAAATAACATTTATAAAATCAACACCATCAAACTCAATCTCATTGAAATCCACATTTTTAAAAATACAATCTTCAAAAGTCACGTTTTTTAATTTAATTTTCTTCTGAACTCCTTCATATAACGTATTGCTTACCGTTTCATCTTCTAAATTAATATCTAATAAACCATCATAAGTTATAATTTTTTTCATCATAATATACCTCACCATTTACAAAGTGACTATAACACAAAAACATGTTAAAAGCAATCTATCAATTTCTTACTATATAAATCTAAAGTATAAATTCATAACATAGGAAAAAATATTATAGTAAAAAAAATAAATGAAACTTTAAAATAAAGTTTGAAATAATTCTCGGTTGCATTATAAATAGTGTTGATGCGTAAAAAACACCAACACTATTTATTTTTTAATATATCATCTAAATTTCCCTTATATTTAATATCAAAATTACTTGGTCCTTCTATACACTTCCCATCAATATCAAATTTTGAGCCATGACAAGGACATTCCCAAATTTTCTCTGTTTTATTAAAAACTACTCCGCACTTTAAATGTGGACATCTATTATAAACAGCATGAACACTATTACCATCATCATAAATAGCAACACTATTACCATCAATCACTTTGTAAAAAACATCTTTTTCTTTAGGCTTAATTAACTTAGTCTTAAAAAACGAAGCTAAAGTATTATTTATAACCATTGGAAATTTAATATAATTTTTTATATTAATTATTCTATTAAAATTTAAAAATTCATATTCTTTGTTATTATTCAAAATCAAATCACTAATAATTTTACCAGCTAAAGTACCATTAGTCATACCCCAAGTATTATAACCAGTTCCGCAAAACACATGAGGAATAATCTCACCTATATAAGGCATACTATCAACTGTCATAATATCCTTGTTAGACCATACATAACTAACATCATCAAAATTTTTAACCATTTTTTTAAAAGACTCATCTGAATCTAAATTACTAGTACTCTTGCACTCTGATAAATAAATATAATAATCTTTATAATATCTATATGAAATAACTTCATCATCTATTGATATTCCGCAAATATCATCTATCTTATCAGTTTTAACCGCACACAAATAAGACTTTTCTAAATAAGATCGCATTGGTAAAAAAAATGTTTTAAAAAAAGAAATATAATGTGTCGCAAGAACAATATCCTTACACCTAATATCTCCACCACTTGTTTTAACTATAAAATTATCACCATCTTTTAAAATTTCATAAGCTTTTGTATTTTCATAAATATTAACACCCTTAGAGCACTTCTTTAATCCAAATAAATACTTACCAGGATTAAACACTGCACTTCCAGCTTCTATATAATTTTTTTCAAATACTACCCCATATTTTTTTAACTTATTATACAATTCTTCTAATTTATAAATCTTCTCATTAGAAAACAGACGATGTTTAACTTTCATATAATCACAATCAATATTATTTGTATTAATAATCTCTTCTAATAAATCAGAAGCCAAAATCTGACTTTGAACATATTCATCTAAATGAGCATCTCCAATATTCACTAATACATCCTGTAAAAAAGTAATCTTGCCGGTTGACTTAGATGTTACTGATTCTAAAATAGAATTACTATCAATTAAAACTACCTTTAAATTAGAATCTTTTAAATGATAAGCTGTACTAAGTCCAGTCATTCCTCCACCAATAATTAATACATCTACATCAATATTTTTATCAAGCCGAGTTCCATCCAAACTCAAATTATCTTGCCAAATTGATTTTGCTTTCATTTTTATCACCAATATTATCATGAATCATTTTAAAAAATTTATAAGAAAAAAACTGATTTTAAAAATCAGTCAAATACAAAATGGCGTCCTTGGGCAGATTCGAACTGCCGACCTACCGCTTAGGAGGCGGTTGCTCTATCCTGCTGAGCTACAAGGACAACAACATAATTATAACAAAAAAAAGAACTTTTATAAAGTCCTAAATTTTCATAATACTAATTGCAAATAATAAGAATAAATTATACGCATATTTAAGTTTAAATCTAAACTTAAGTGCAAACTCATTAGCAGCTACACATTTATCAACCATACTAACAATCCAACTTTCTGCATATTTCGGAACAGACAAATTAATTGGAAACATATGTGATCTAATCATATCTTCTTCTTTAGCCGTCAAATCAAATTGTGATTTTGCCATTGAAACAGCTAATTTAGGGTGCGTAAATACTGAAGCTATACGATCTTTTTGTGTTCTATCCTCAGGACTCAAAAAGAAATCATGAAGTAAACCACCAACTGCCGTTTGCTCATAATCCAAACGTAAAGCTTTTGCAATCCTATAAGAATAATAAGATACTTTTAAAGAATGATCAAATCTGCTTATTCCATGATGTTCTATTTCTTTAATTTTTAAAAATTCTTCATTATCTAAAATATTGTTAACTATACTCATATATTGTAAGTCTTTTTTATGACTACTCATTATATTTCACCTCAAAGTTACTTATGCATTATACCATATTTATAAACAAATTACAAATTGGCACATTTAGGCAGTTTCTTCAATATTTCCTTCTATTTTAACGTCTTCAGAAGGTGGAGTAATTTGAATAAAAGTATTTCCATCATTAACTTTTATCTCCTCACCATCCATATTTTTGTAAACTGTCTGACTACTCCTACTCGCTTTAGACCAAGTAATTGGAATTGCATATCCACAAGTTATATAATAACCATCACCTGATCCTACATCATCAAGTTCTAATCTACCATAAGAATCATAAGTATGCGTTGCAATCGGAGTAATAATAATATTTTTATATGTATATTGATCGCCAGTCACCGCATCAACATGAGGAGTATCTGACATAAAACGTTTATACACCTTATTTTCACTATCATATTCATAACTACTACTTGTATAATATGAATATTTCATAAATACCGTATCGGCTTTTACCGCATCTTCTCTTTTACTTAAATCAATCTCATCTACACTATAATTTAAAAGTAAATCTTTATTAGTATCACGGTCATAACCCTTTTCTTTCGCATATTCATTAATTTTTTCCATACTTGTAAATACAGTGTGCTCAGTCGCCTTATTCAAAGACTTATCCCGCCAAAAAACATCGGATACCGTAAGTCCATTAATATTATCCACATCAAGTGAATTAATATCACTTTTTGCTTGATCACTCCAACCATAATGAACATAAATCGCATCATTTTCAAGTGCATAATCTAAATAATAAGGACGTGCACTCCTAACAGAACCAATCTTAGCTGTATCTTTATCTTTAAATATAGCCATCAAACGCGTAATTCCACCTTCAGCTAATATTTCATAAGTGATATATGCATCCTGAAGACCCGCATGAGGCCACGCCACATGATTATTATTAATCATAACTGCAATAGGTCTACTTTTAGAATCCTCATCCACAATTTTTAACTTTTTCTCTACTTTCACCTTATCAGATACAAAATCATGAACATCTTCCTTATTAAACCAATAATAAACACCAAAACCCACAAGTACTAAAATAACAAGCAAAACAAACCATACTTTTTTCTTATTTTTCTTTCGTCTTTTGGCCATAAAACATCCCCTTACCTTGTATTACTATTATATCAAATCGTAATATAACCGACATTAAAAATAATTATCCTAATGTAAATATATGTCTATTAAAGAAAAATATTTATTCGGTTACTATCCAAGCATTAGGAATTGCTCTAGTAGTCTTTTTTCCACTACCATTTACTGGTTGATTAGTAAGCTTACCGTCAATAACAAGGCCACATGAAGTACCACCATCTAAATTAGCTGCATTATAAGCCCCATAATTCATCATTATCTCTGTAAGTTCTACCATACCAACTCCATCTATTCCATGAACATAATCACGACCATCCATAACTAAAAATAACACAATGCCATCTTGTCTCTGACCAATAGCAGTTCTAGGGGCCGTTCCCCAGCCACCATTACCTTTAATAAATGAAGGCTCACCATTTACAATCAAAAACGGTCCAAACTCAACCGCATCACGAACCCCTTTGTTAAGAGCTTCTTCAGCTGTCATCTTACCCATAATTAATTTATTATCGTTAGTAAAACCAATAATACCGCCACCAACATTTGACCTAGGTAAATTACTAACCAACTTTCCATTTTGAATAACTGCTCCATGCGGTTTACCACCATTACCAACATAACCAGGGTCATAAAAACCACTCGCATTGATAGCCACTAAAGCATTATTCTTTTCAGCAATCTTCGTAAGCATCTCACCACTACTATTCATATTACTAGCAGTAGCTACCTTAACCTTAGATGGATCATAAATTGCAATCAAATAACCTCGCATCCCATCACCATCAATATTGATAAGCTTATAACTAGCTCCTTCTTCATGTGTCAAAATCTCTTTCTCATATTTATTCTTATACATAACCTTTGAATTACTATAATCGACAAAACTAATTGCATTCAAATCTGTTGCCTCATCAGACTCCTTTACATAATTATCCTGCATCACTTGATTTATAGTCTCATCATCATAAAACCAAGTAGCCAAATACTTATGACTCATCGTCGTCATAGCCGTTGTAATAAGCCAATTTCGAAAATTAGGATAAGGTCCATATAGTAAAAATGCAAGCCCAGAGCCTAATATCAAAGCCAAACATATAAATATCACCAAAATAATCTGCCATAATTTCATTTTTTTCTTCTTTGGCTTTTCACTAATCTTCTCGACAGTAACCTCAGAAATTTCATTAACATCATCGGTATCACCATCAACATTAGCTTCTTCAAACTTATTTAATAACCTATCAATATCAACATCATCTTTATCTGGAAAAACATCATTTAAAGATGGATCTTTAACAAAATCTTCATCGTTATCCTTAGTTTTTTGTGCTTCTTTTCTTTTCTTTTCTAATTCAATATCTTCTTCATCTTCAAATAGTACTTCTATTTCATCATCTTTCATCATATTCACCTATTCTTCCCCAAAATATTCTCCATCTTTATCATAATCAATATAATCATCATAAGGTCCATATAAAGCTTTATTAACTGTCGCATATTGATTACCATGTTCAGCATTATATTCCTCATAATCACTAACCATCTCATTATACATCTTAACATCACTTATATAATAATTATGTGCTGCTTCATAATTTGCCTTAAATGTTGTACACTTTGAACTAACATTCACATATCCATACTCAATCTTACAATCTTCCTTAAGTATAGAAGCAGCATCTTCAACCTTCATAATTTGCGCTCTATAATTTTCCATAAAAGTATTCCAAGCATCTGCATTATCTCTAAGTGTCTCTAAAAATAAATTTTCCTTATATTCATAAAGTTGATTTCTTAAAGTAGAAAAATTATCAACCTCTTCATTAAATTTTGGATAAGCTTCTAATATTTCATCCATTTTTTTCTTAGTAGTTGTCGTATCCTCTTTTAAACCATCAATCCATATCCAAGCGCCAAAAAACACAACAACAATAATTATAATAACAATCCCAATTATCATTAAAGACTTCTTCATATAAGCGCACCCTCTTATCTTATACAATGATATCAAAATATAAAAAAAATGTAAAGTTATGTCGAATAGAAATTATCCATAACTATAACCAGTTATATCAATAACCCTTATATTTAAACGTCTTATAACAAAACAAAAAATAGACACAAAAACATCAAAAAACTAGCATGCACTCGCACACTAGATTACACACTTCTATTCAATAATAAATGGATTTGACTTAGATCCATCTCCATCTGTAATTTTAACTGATGATGAAAGATAAACAACTGGTCTAACATTATAAGAATTCATAATATTATAATCCTCAAAATAAATTTTACCATTTGAAAAAACATAATAAACTTTCATAGAACCACCAGCAGCGTTTAATGTCCACCAATTTGTACTGTCATACATCCAATTAGTACCTCGACAAGTATTATAATTATTATTATTTAAACTAAACGTTTCACAATTTTTATTAGAATTCGCTCGTAAATATTCGCTTGCTCTAATTACCCCTACTTTCCCATTCCATATTTCACTATTTTCATTTTTTATTATATCTGATAAATTATCATCATCAATTTCATGTCCAGTACTAAAGTTATACGACACTATTTGACTTTGAGCTATACTATTTAAAGTATTATAAAAAGTATTACTTAAATAAATTTCTACTCCAGATGAATCCCACTCGTTATAATAATCAGAACCCCACATAATATTTCCTACACTCTCATTTTTTATTATCTTAAGTACACCATCACCTTCTATAGAAATAATTCTCCAACCAGCCTCTTCATTATTAAAGGTTACATAATTATTGGGATTTGAACCCTTAAAAATATATCTATCTTCATAATCATCATTATATAATCCATCTCCTGAATCTACTACCCCTATATCGTCAACAAGTTCACCAGGTGTCATTTCTTTAAAAGTGCAAACATTATAAAGCTCATCGATTGCTCCTTGGACATTATTTGATTCTAAACCACTAGTTTTATTATCATATGTGACATCACTACTTGGAAAATATGTCGCCGCTATTACACTTACTGTCCCACACACTATCATTCCTGTTATAAATCCTATTAAATATCGTTTCCAAAATCTTTTTATTTTTTCTTTCATGAATATCCCTCTCTTTATCTATAGTCATACTTTTTAAAGGTTATTATCTAAAAATATTATGCATCAGTTCATATTACTTTGCAATAACTTTTTTTTCATAAAATTTCATGGCAAAATGAACATGGGTGATGTATATGGAATATAGATTCAAAGAAATTAGAGGATTACTAGATTTAAAACAAAGAGAAATAGCTGAAAAAACAAATATCAGCAGAGGAGCTTATGCAAATATAGAAGCTGAAACCGCCAATGTCAAATTAAAATATCTACTAAATTACTGTAATACATTCAACTTAAGTATGGACTATGTATGTAATTTAACAAATAATAATGATTCTTCACTAAATAAAATAAACACTATTGATAAAAAACTCATGGCTGAAAGATTAACTATTTTAGAAAAAGAAAACGGCAAACAAGCTAAAGATATAGCTAAAGAACTTGGAATTTTAAAAAGCACATATTCTGGCTATAAAAATTCCAAGCAACCAAATTTAATGCAAACACTTATGCTAAAAAAACTCGCCTCAAAATATCACTATTCAATGGACTGGCTCATTGGCCGAAGTCATACAAAAAACAAGTAACGTTCAAACCATTACTTGTTTTAATATTATTTATTTTCTTTATCTAAACTTTCTAAAATATCCTTAAGTTCTATAGCTACATTTCTAGGAAGTATACTAGCTAATTCATCTACACTTTGATTTTTCATATTTTCAGTCGTCTTATATTTCTTTAAAAGTTCTTGCTTTCTCTGCTTACCAATACCTGGTATATCATCAAGTATCGAAGCATAAAGTCCCTTACTTCTAATTTGTTTATGATAATTAATCGTAAAATTATGTACCTCGTCCTGCATTCTTTCTAAATAATGAAATAAATTACTTCTCTTTTCAATCGGAATTTCCCCATCAAATGTCACTAACGCATTAGTCGAATGCTTATCATCTTTTTTTAAACCAACCAAATTAATATCCATACCTAAACTATCAAGTACCTCTTTAGCTACATGCATCTGACCAAGTCCACCATCGACAATAATCAAATCAGGTCTAACTAAGTTATCCTTCAAAACCCTAAAATATCTTCTATAAACAACCTCTCTCATCGTACCATAATCATCATTCTTATCAACAGATATCTTAAATTTACGATATTCATTTTTAGCAGGCGTTCCATCAATAAACACTACCATACCAGACACATTATATGTTCCAAACAAATGTGCATTATCAAAAAGTTCAATCCTATCTAACTTATCTAAACCAAGTACCTCTCTAAGTTCTTCGTTTGCTTTAACTGTCTTTTCCTCATTTTTAATAACAAGTTCATATTCATCCTCAAGTTGCTTCTTAGCATTGTCACACGCCATATCAACGAGTTTCTTTTTAACGCCCTTTTCAGGAATTCTAACTTTCACTTTTAAATAATCTGAAAGTAAATCACCGTCCGCAATACTAGGCACTAAAACCTCCTTAGGAATTAAAGTCTTATCATAAAACTTCGCAATATATCTAGTTAACTCCTCACCTTCATCATCAATTAACGGAATAATCTGATGATGATGTCCAGCTATTTTACTTCCTCTAACAAAAAATACAAATACACTTAAATAATTGCCATCACTATAAAATCCAAATATATCCCTATCAATATCATCATGAACTTCAATCTTCTGTTTAACTAAAATAACTTTAATATCATCAAGCAAATTCTTAAGTTCCAAAGCCTTTTCAAAATGTAAAGACTCACTTTCTTTTTCAATTTCTTTTTTTATCTTATCAGTAACAATCTCATCATCACCTTTTAAAAACCTAACAATATCCTTCTCCATCTCGTCAATCTTATCTTGAGGAACATTATTTGTACAATATCCCAAACACTGACCTATATGAAAATATAAACAAGGTCTCTTTTGATATGTCCGGCACTTTCTAAGTGGATATAATCTATTAAGTAAATTAACAACCTTCCTAGCCGCATAAACATTAGGATAAGGGCCAAATAAACGTGTTCTTTTTTTCTTTCTATGAACATTTCTCACAATTAATAACCTCGGTACCTTCTCTAAAGTAAGTTCAATATAAGGATAACTCTTATCATCTCTAAGTAAAATATTATATTTTGGATCATGCTTCTTAATTAAATTAATCTCTAATATCAAAGATTCCGTTTCTGATGAGACAACAATATAATCAAAATCAGCTATCTCACTAACTAAGCGTGCTGTCTTTCCAGTATGTGAAGAATGGAAATAAGAATTAAGTCTATTTCTTAAATCTTTGGCCTTACCAACATAAATAATAACCCCATCCTTATTTTTCATCAAATAACACCCGGGTTTATGTGGCACCAATTTTAATTTATCTAAAACCATATTCCTCACCTCTTTAGTAATTATAATGATAATTCATCATTTAATCAAGATTAAGCGTAAATTTGACAAAAAATATAAATATAGTATAATACCTCTTTGTAAAAAAGGAGGAATAAAATATGAACATATCAAGGAAAAACTTTTTATTAATATGTGGTGCTAGTATTGCTAGTATAATTAGTGGAATAGCTATTACTAATAACTCAACTAAAGAAAAATATATTACAAATATCCAAGTAAATCCAGATGAATTTTTATTTCTAGAAAACAAACAAAACGGACACTTTTATATTGCTTTAGGTGGTTATGGAATAATGCAAAATGAAGAAACAAATTTTATAGAAGAATTATTAAATAAAAATATCATCACTTATGATGCCTGTGATATTCATAATTTACCAAAAGCAAATGAAACAACATCTAACGCTTTCCCAAATCTTACTATCACTACTAAAGATGAATTAAATTATACTCTATCATCAGAGGATGAATCATTAATTAACAGTGTCCAAAAATATAAATCAGAAATTTTAGCTCACAATAATGATTTACTTTCTTCAGTCAAAACAAGATAATCAAATCTTGCTTTTTTAATATAATTTTCTTATAATCTAATTGGTGATATCATGAAATC
>CALVRQ010000006.1 GCA_944358685.1 uncultured Bacilli bacterium | reverse complement strand
AGTTTAGCAGTTATGATTTGAATGGCGGTGTCATCAAGATTAGGATATGATAGATTATTAAGTACATCAATTATTTGGTTTTTGAGATTGGAAGCGGGCAAGAGATCTAAAGAGGCTTGAAGGTCTTTTGTTTCATTTAATGATTTTAGGAAGTCTTGAGTGGTTTTTGAACTATAAAGATAATCAGATGATTGGAAGTTAAATGGGATTTTGAAAAGGTTGAATATTCTGATTAGTTCGCTTTTATAGTCATTAGTAATTCCAGATACAAAGATATCGTTTATATCAATATTTTCTTTTTGAATTTTATTTATAATATCTTCGGCAATAAAAATAAGTTCATCTGTTTGAGAGTTAAATTCATGGACAATTTTTGTTTCACTTCCGGTTTTGCTGTGGATAATTTCTAAATCATAGTTTTTGAGTTCGCTTAGTAGATATGGGTCTATGTCTTCATAGCCGATGATGGTAATATGATTTAGATTATCTTTGAAACTTTGATTTGTTTCTAATAAGTTTTCTTTTTTTAAAACATCAAAATATGGTTTAATTACTTTACCATTTATAAATATATTATCTAGGTATTTTTTTTTTTTTTTATAATTTAAGTTAAATTTTTGCATTAAAAAATAAAGGGCCTCTTTTTTATAAGTACCATAGTAGTTTTTGATAAATTCTTCTTTGGTCATTATTTTTATATTAATAAGTTTCTTTTGTTTAGATATAGTTTTTAGTATTTCTTTTTTTATGTGGTTTGGGGCAATAATTAAGCCATCTTTTAGTTCAAACATATAATCACTACTTTCCTTTTTCATTATAACATAGCATTTAAAAAAGCGGACTTTTTGCCGCTTAGTTTTTCTTATTTTTTATTTTATTAATAATTATTTTTACTACATCGATAAATGCTGGTATAACCGTAAATACATAAAGTATATATAATACTACTTTCGTTCCGTTTTTTTGTTTTTGAATTTTGTTTAATAATAAATTACCATCTTTATGTTTAAATGCTTGATAAAATGCGACTATTAAACATACAATCCATAATATACCAAATGTTGTTGAAGCACTATCATTTGTTCCTCTTTCTATTATTTCTGTAGTGGCTTCTTTTGTAATGGTTTCGTTTTTCTTTTCTCTACTAATTTCTTTTCCATATGCGTCTACTATAACTAAATAAGTAACTTCTTTTTTACCATTAATTCCTTTAGTTTTTGTTTTTTCTTCTCCCTTAGTCATGTCTGTATTATCTACATATTTTATTGAATACTTGATTTCCTCTGTCTCTGTAATTTCTTTTTCATACCTACAAGAATTATCATTGGTATTTGCAGAGGAATTATAGTTTTTAGCACTCTGATCTGTGCATCCTAGGACTTTTGCTATACAACTACCATCATCTCTGTTTGCACTTGGATTATAATTTATAGCATTTTTGTCGGTACATCCATATGTATAACTTGGAGTATATACTTGTCTTGAAGATGAAGAACTTGCTGTGCCGCCACTACATGTGCAACTTGGGCTTATAGTTCCATCGTTGCAAACTTGTTTTCCATCGCGGCAAGCTCCAGATACTCCACCATGGTGCGAACAACAACCACGCGTAGCATAAGCATTTAACGGCATTAAAAATATTATTAATAAAATACATCCTACAACTTTTTTCATACTTCTCCCACCTCAAACAAAAAAACTAGCACAAAACTATAAAGTCTGTACTAGCCCTTTATTACTTTTATTATAACATAAATTTAAGGGTTATTGATAAATAAAAGTAATAAATTGTTAAAGTTTAGCATATTATAAGATTTTTTCTGAAATTGTTGAATATATTTTTTTAATATTGGTAGCACCTGATAGTTCAAATCTAACTGTACCTATGCTGCTAAGGGTTATATCTATTTCAGCATCTAAATCAAAAGTTCCAGCTGTTTCAATGGAATATGCTTGAATTTTTGGATACGGGAAAGAAGTAAAATCTACTTTTTTACCTGTTACTCCTTGTACATTTACTGAAATAATTCTTTTATCTGTGAAAATTAAACGATCACGCATTGATTTAAATGATGCTATAACCTCTTCATTATTTATTAAAATATCTTTAACTGCTTTTTGCCCTTCTTCGATACTAACAGCGCTTAATTTTATAAGTCCTTTATTTTTGAAATCTACCATATTATATTTCCCTCCTTTTTACAATTATCTTTTATAATAATGACTATTATTTATATATCTTTTTTTCTTTTTATGGGCAATTATGGCTATGATAATGATTATTGGTAAAGCTAATATTAATACACCAATGGCGGTTCCAACGATATCAGTTAGAACCATACTTTTGTGATAATTTATATAATATTTTTGAGTGTCGCCATTTTCAGCTTGACAAATTATAGTAATGGTGTTATCACCAGCTTTTAAATTATCGTTACCCTCGATAGTTATTTTGGCAGTTTTATCTTCTGGAGTTACTTCTATATTTAAAGATTTATTATTTGATGTTATAAATAAATCTTTAATGGTGTTATCTTTAAATTTATATTCTTTACCATCTATAGTTATTTTTTTTATGTTATTGTTGGTACTTAATACTTTTTGTCTAATGATATTTAGTTCATAGGTTTTGGTTAATCCTCCAGCTG
>CALVRQ010000005.1 GCA_944358685.1 uncultured Bacilli bacterium | reverse complement strand
GAGTTATATAATACGTGTTTTCCAAAAACAGGAGGCGATACAATATTAGATAATACTGATATAGTAACATCAGGAGATGGACTTTACGCCGATGAATATGAAGAAGGAAAATATACATATAAAGGAGCCAATCCCAATAACTATATAACATTTAATGATGAAACAGCAGGCTGGCGAATAATATCTATAAATTCAGACGGCACGATAAAGATAATGAGGGATACAAATATAAATACATCTAATAATTTAGCATGGGATAGCTCAAATTCAAACAATTGGAATCGTCCTGCAAGTCTTAATACTTATTTGAATAGTACATATTATAATAGTCTAACAAGTACTGCTCAAAGCCAGGTAGTAGAAGCAACGTATTATGTGGGGGCTATAACAGATTTTTACAATGATATGCAAGGTCAAATTAGTGATGAAAAAGTAACAACATCAAAAGTAAAAGTAGCCTTACCAACAGTATCAGAATATATAAGAGCATGTTCAAATACAGAACAGTGTGGAACATTGTTTTTAAATAATGCTAATTATAATACATGTAAAAATAGCGATTGGATGTATTTTTCTAGTGACTATTGGTGGACCTTGTTGCCTGATTCTGATGATTCTAGTTATGTGTTATCCGTGAGCAGCGATGGTCATGTGTATGGCGACCTTGCGAACCTTACGTACCGTGCGGTCAGGCCTGTCACAACTCTTTCCTCTGAAGTCAAAATTACTGGAGGAGATGGTAGTAAGTCTAATCCATATACCATAGAGTAAAAGTTCAATAAAATTTGAACTTTTTTCTATTCCCATAATTTCCCATATTTTTATCAAAATTACACCACAATGATTTAGTATCATTATTACAGAGCAAAAGATAAGGCTCTTAGAAAGGACGTGATAGATGACCAGAAAGCAAAATAATGTTATACTATAAATGAGGCGATAATTAATGTATAAAATTTGTTTAGTTGAAGATGAAAAAAACTTAAATGATTTAATAAAATCTTATTTAGAGCGAGCAGGCTATGAAGTAGTGCAATATTATAATGGATCTGATGCTTTAAATCACGTAACTGATAAAGTTGATTTGTGGATATTAGATATAATGTTAGGCGACGAAGTAAGTGGCTATGACATTATAAAAAAAATAAGAGAAAGAGAAGAAGTTCCAGTAATATTTACCTCAGCCCGTGATCAAGATTTGGATAAAATTATCGGCTTAGAGTTAGGAAGTGATGATTATGTTACTAAGCCGTATTCACCCAAAGAACTTGTTTTAAGAGTAAATAATATTATAAAAAGAACCTATATGGGGCAAACTCAAATAATTAAATATGAACCCTATGAAATAGATGTTGATAAAAGACTAGTAAAAGACGGATCTAAAGAACTTTCTCTCACTACTTTGGAATTTGATTTACTATTAATGCTAGTACAAAATAAAAACAAGTCTTTTTCTAGAAGTCATATCTTAGAAACGGTTTGGGGTGATAATTATTTTGGCAGTGATAGAGTAGTGGACGACTTAGTCAGAAGATTAAGAAAGAAAATGCCAAAATTAAGATTAAGTACTATATATGGATATGGATATAGATTATTATGAAATTAAAACATAATTTATATAGACAAGTCCTAACTATCGTTCTAATCATGTTCGCCCTAATATATATAAGTATTGCGATTATACTCCCAAAAGTCTTGATACCTATTTATGAAAAAAATATATATTTATATTTAAAAACTCCTTTAGATGTTGTGCACTCCGACTTCTCACAAACGGAAATAGATAGTTCTATTGCTTATCTATACGAAAAAAATGGCACTATAACAACATCTAGTAACCTAAAAGAACTAATAAATCTTCCAACTGAACAAATAATAGAAAACATAAACGATGTAAATGGTAAATTTAAATACCAAGATAAAACTTACTACTATAATACAATAAATGATGGCGGGGACTACAAAATAGCCATCACCAATGATGACTATGTTCGTCAACTGCGTTCTGACATAATAGAGGCTTTATTCCCAGTTCTCTTAGTCACTTTGCTTCTAATGCTTGCTATAGTAGCATGGTGGAGTCAGTCGCTCGCCCAAAAAATTCGTCATCTAAAAGAAAAGGTAGATAACCTAGATAATGATAACTATAAAGACAAATATAACTATAAAGTAGATGACGAACTAAAAGTCCTATCAAAAGCTATCGACGAAATGAAACTTACCCTACATAAACAAGAAGAATACAAAAATCAAATGTATCAAAATATTTCTCATGATTTTAAAACCCCTCTCACCGTTATAAGATCATATATTGAGGCAATTGAAGATGGCGTCGAAAGTAAAGATGATGGACTAAAAATAATAAAACAAGAAATAAAAAAATTAGAAACGAAAGTACACTCCTTACTATATTTGAATAAATTAACGTATTTTAAAGATATGGATAATTATAAAAGCGGCATAGTCAACGTCGTTGATATATTAGAATCATCCGTATCAAAATTTAAAATGACTAGGCCAGATATTAAATGGCAAATCGATATATTAGATAAAAAAACCGATTTTAAAGGCTCTATAGACAATTGGGAAGCCATTATAGATAATATCTTAAGTAACTTTACAAGATATGCGAAAAAGGAAGTGAAAATAACGGTTAAAAACCATCGCATAACATTCTATAATGACGGACCAAATATCGATGAAAGCATTTTAAATGACATGTTTACTCCTTACAAAAAAGGTATCAACGGTCAGTTCGGATTAGGACTTTCTATCGTAAAACAAACCCTATCCCTACTAGGATACGAAGTAATTGCTAAAAACGAACGCGTTGGTATAAGTTTTATAATAAAATAAAAGCTTCTTTCTCTCGGAAGCTTTTTTCGTGTAAAAAA
>CALVRQ010000004.1 GCA_944358685.1 uncultured Bacilli bacterium | reverse complement strand
GCTTTAGCAATTTCTTCAAGCATTAATCTATAAGTAATTCTCTTAATAGCTTCTGGTCTCATTTGATCTTTCAAAGCTTGTTCATCAGAATTTGTAAATTGATAGAATTGTTCAATACTAATACCTTGCATCTTTAAATAATCAGCATATTGTGCAACCATTCTATCTAATTCTTCATTAATCATAGCCTCAGGAATCTCAACTTTAACATCTTTAGCTGCAGCTTCAAGTAAATCATCCATATATTTATTTTCAGCTTCCATTTCCTTTTGAGCTAAAATATTTTCAGAAATTTGAGCTTCTAATTCCTCTTTAGTATTAATTCCTTCCATTCCTAAATCCGCAAAGAAATCTTTATCAAGTTCAGGAATTTTAACCTCTTTAACTTCATGAACAGTTACTTTAAAAGTAGCCTCTTTACCTTTCAAATCTTCTGCATGATAATCTTCTGGGAAAGTAACCTTAACATCTTTCTTATCACCAGATTTAAGTCCAATCAACTCTTCTTCAAATCCAGGAATAAAAGTTCCACTACCAATTTTTAAAGAATAATTTTCTGACTTACCACCTTCAAAAGCTTCGCCATCTACAAAACCTTCAAAATCAATAACCGCTATATCACCATCAGCAATAGCGCCTTCTTTTAATACATCTTCAGCATACCTCTCGCGCATATGTTTAATAGCATCCTCAATTTCAGCTTCTTCAGCTTTTACTTCATCCTTCTTAACACCTAAATCTTTATATTTACCAAGTTTAACCTCTGGTCTCATAGTCAAAGTAAATTTAAAAGTTACTTTCTCATCATTAATATCAGTCAAAGCAATATCAGGACGAGCCACTAATTCTTTAACATCTGAAGCATATTCAGTAAGCAACTTTTGATAAGCAAGATCTGCCGCTGTATCTGCTGCATCCATATATAAAGACTCCTTACCATATTTTTTTAAAAATACATCTTTTGGAGCTTTACCTGGTCTAAAACCATCAATTTTTGCATTTTTATTAGCTTTTTTAAAAGCTTTATCTAATGCCTCTTCCCACTCTTTTCCTTCAATAATAATCTCAATTTCTTTTTCACTTTTTGCCATAATCTATCTCCTCCTTATATCCACACACCAAAGCCAATAGCTACCATACTAAGCAAAAGTCCAACTGACCAAAACATTCTAACAACATCAGTCTCAGACCAACCTAACTTCTCAAAATGATGATGAAGTGGTGCCATTAAAAATACTTTAGTATGAAATTTACTTATTGCAATCCATTGAATAATAACACTAAGTGTCTCAATAACAAATACACCAGCCACTATAATAAGTGTTACTTCGTGATTTGTAATAATTGCCACACTAGCTAAAGCCGCACCTAAAGATAAAGAACCAGTATCACCCATAAATATCTTAGCTGGATAACAATTATATACCAAAAATCCAACTAAAGAACCTACTAACACAAAACAGAAAATTGCAATCGCTTCATTACCCGAAGCCCAATCAGCTCCCCAAGAAATAAGTCCAAAAGCAAAAAACGCAATAGCTGAAAGTCCACCAGCAAGTCCATCAAGTCCATCAGTAATATTCACTGCATTACTACTACCAACTAAGACAAACAGTAAAAACATACCATAAAGCCAACCTAAATCAAGCTTTATTCCTAAAGTATGAATATCCACAATTGGTTCATTACCACTACTTAAAAACATATAGAAAAATACTAAAGCGACAATTATTTGTAAAACCAGTTTCCAAAATATACTAAGTCCTTCATTGCTATGCCTTTTAATAATCAAATAATCATCAATATAACCAAATATTGCATATGCCACAAAGACAAATAATACAATAAATAAGTTAGTTGAAAACTCAACTTTACCAGATAGTACCAGGGCTACCATTATCAAAAACGTTGGAATGATAAATATTATACCCCCAGTTGTCGGCGTTCCATTTTTCTTCTTATGTCTTTCTCCTAAAGTGTTACTAACTTGCTGTCTAATATGTTTCTTCTTAAGCCATTTAATAGCAAAGTAGCCAAAAACGACTGAAACAGAGAATCCCAACATAATTGACAGTACAGCTTTGGCTAATACTAACATATCCTCATCTCCAAGTAGTACAATTATACCATTTTTTCATATCGTTTGTACATAGTTTTAAAACATTTCTATAAGTTCATCGAGCTTACAAATTACTGGAAAACCTTTTCCATCCATGTCCAAATCAAATCTAATAGAAATTCCACCATCTTTAGACCACTCACGTAAATTTTCAGGATAATCATCAACTAAAATAGCATCTTTCACCTTAACCATTTTATTCTTAGATACCCTTTTAGGAACTGGAATAATTGTTACATCATCTAAATTTTCTCTAATTAAATCAATTTTAACTTCGGCCTCTTTCAAAGAAATAACATGTGTTAAAATAAATACATTAAATTTACCACTATCTATAATCTTTTTTATACAATTAAAAGCATCATTAATTTCCGTACTTTTTTCTAGTACTTCACACCAATCTAAATTTTTAAAAAACTGATAATAACTTTCGTAATCCTTTGAAACATTTTCATTCTCGGCTATTTTATAAGAAACTTCGATAGAATTATAAATCACTCCATCAAAATCAATATATAAATTTTTCAAAACAACTCACCTTTCTAAGAAAAAAAGGGAATAATCCCTTATTTTAAAGCTTCTAATAATTCAGCTTTTTTCATACTTGAGTAACCCTCAATATTTTTATCCTTAGCTAATTTCTTAAGTTCAGCTACTGTCATTTTACTTAAATCAGTAGCCTCACTCTTTTCTTCTTTAGTTTCTACTTTTTTAGTTTCTGCTGTAACCTTAGTTTTATATTCTTTACCTTCATTAGCTGCCTTAGCTACTTTAACAAGTTCTGCGAATGCATTTAAATCAGTACTAGCAATCTCAGAAAGCATCTTTCTATTTATTTCTACATTAGCTTTATTCAATCCGCCAATAAACTGAGAATAACTAATTTCATTCATTCTACAAGCTGCATTAATTCTTGTAATCCATAATTTTCTAAAATCTCTTTTTCTATTTCTTCTATCTCTATAAGCATAAGCTCCTGAATGCATTACTTGTTCTTTTGCAGTTTTATAAAGTCTATGTTTACTACCGAAATAACCTTTTGCTTGTTTTAAAGCTTTCTTTCGGCGTGCACGATGAATAGTTCCACCTTTAACTCTCATTAAAATCCCTCCTATTTATTAATTAAATCTTTTAATCTCTTAACATCTGATGAATGCATTTCAGATTCATGATGTCTTCTTCTTCTTGATTGATTACTCTTATGAGTTAACTTATGGTTTTTCATAGCTGGTTGAAATTTAATTGAACCACTTTTTCTAACCTTGATAACCTTAGATAACCCTTTATGTGATTTCGCTTTAATCTTAGCCACAAACATTCCTCCTATTTTTCTTTGTTTGGTGCAAGTATCATTGCCATAATACGACCATCTATTTTAGGCATTTGCTCGATAACTGCAATATCTTTTGCTCCATCTGCAAATCGCATTAAAACATCTTTACCTAAATAGCTATGTGTAATCTCACGGCCCTTAAACCTAATACTAACTTTAACCTTATGACCTTTTTTCAAATACTTACTAGCATTATTAAGCTTAGTATTAAAATCATGAACATCAATCGTAACTGATAATTTATACTCTTTCATATCCAAGTTAGCTTCACGTTGCTTTTTCATATTTTCTTTTTGCTTTTTCTTACTTTCATATTTAAAACGGTTATAATCCATTATCTTACAAACCGGCGGTTTTCCACCAGGATTCATAAGTACTAAGTCAAAACCTGCATAATCAGCCAAAGTAAATGCATCTTTAATTGGTTTTACACCAAGTTGCTCACCATTAGGTCCAATTACCATAACCTCTTTTGCTCGTATTTGATCATTGATATATAAATCTTTATCTCTTGCGATACCAGACACCTCCAATAAAAAAGTGAATACAAAGTATCCACTAATGCACATTATAAAACAAGTAATAAACTTTTTGGCATTAAACCCATCGCTATCTTGCAATCGGGTGAGAAGTGGATACTTCTTCTTTCCTTTTTCAAATTACAACAATGATTATACATATAAATCATATGTTTGTCAAGTTTTTTTTATGACATTTTACCTATTTGCCTTCTTCATGTATTTTATCAATAATATCCTCTATTTTTTGTGCATTTTTAATTGATTCATCATAAACAAACTCAAGTTCGGGTATCTGTCTAATATCAACCCTATCACGAAGTTCATGACGAATAAAACCACTTGCTTCCTTTAAAGCTTTAGTCGTCAAATCTATCTTACTTTCATCCAAAACAGTAAAATAAACCTTCGCATAACTCAAATCACTACTAACTTTTACATCCGTAATTGTTACAAAATTAATATCCTTATTCTTAACCTCAGTTGCAATAATATAACTAATTTGCTCAATTAACGCATCTGAAATCCTCTCTGTTTTAATATTACTCATAGTATCACCTTTCCTTAATACTTCTCTATCATTATAACATATTTTATAAGATACAAAAAGCCAGTAAATAATTTCACTAGCTCTTCTTTTTCTCAATTATTTGACTAAATCATGTCCAACATAATAACACTATAAAACATATCAAAAATATAATATTTTAACTTTTCAAACAACTTATCTTTTAACCTCTACCATTTCATAAGCTTCAATAGTATCTCCTACTTTAATATCATTAAAGCCATCAATAGTAATTCCACATTCATAACCTTTTTTAACTTCTTTTACACTATCTTTCTCATGTTGTAATGAACCAATTTTTCCATCATATATTACTACACCATCACGAATAACTCTAGCTTGTGCATCTCTTTTAATCACTCCATCACTAACAGAACATCCTGCAATATTTCCAACCTTAGAAAATTTAAAAATTTGTCTAATATCAGCTGTTCCAAGTATCTTCTCTTCAAACTCAGGGTCAAGCATCCCCTTCATTGCTGCTTCCATTTCCTCTACAGCCTTATAAATTATATTATAAAATCTAATTTCAACGCCTTCTTCTTTAGCTTTGTCAGAAATAATTTTAGATGGCCTAACATTAAATCCTATAATAATGGCATTTGAAGCCTTAGCTAAAACAATATCACTCTCTGTAATACCACCAACACTACTTCTAATAACATTAATTTTAACCCCTTCAACTTCAATCTTCTGTAAACTATTTTTAACAGCCTCACTACTACCATTCACATCGGCTTTAATAATAACATTGATCTCTTTTAAACCCTCGCCAATTTTAGCAAATAAATCATCTAAAGAAACTGCCGATTTAGCTTTATTTTCTAAAGCTTTAGCTCTCTCTACACGTTCAGATGCAATATTTTTAGCTTCTTTCTCTGACTCAAAAGTCATAAATCTATCACCAGCTGAAGGGACTTCATTTAAACCAGTAATTTCAACCGGTTGAGAAGGCAAAGCTTTAGTAATCTCTTCACCCTTATCATTTCTAAGCGTTCTAATCTTACCAAAAGTCGTACCAACAACAATTGGATCTCCTAAACGTAAAGTTCCATTTTGCACTAAAACAGTAACAACAGGCCCAACATGCTTATTAAGTCTAGATTCAACTACTGTACCCATCGCATAACGATTTGGATTAGCTCTATAATTATTAACCTCAGCAATTAATAAAATATTTTCAAGTAAATCACTTATACCTTCACCAGTAACAGCTGATATCTTAGTAAAGATAATATCTCCGCCCCACTCTTCCGGCATAAGTCCTGCCTCAGCCATTTCCGTCATAACCCTATCAGGATTAGCTCCAGGCTTATCCATTTTATTAATAGCAACAATAATAGGTACTCTAGCTGCTTTCGCATGATCTATAGCCTCTCTAGTTTGTGGCATAACCCCATCATCAGCTGCTACAATTATAATAACGATATCCGTAATACTCGCTCCTCTAGCACGCATCTCTGTAAAAGCCGCATGCCCTGGTGTATCAATAAAAGTAATAAGTTTATCATTATGCTTTACTTGATAAGCTGAAATAGCTTGTGTAATACCTCCAGCTTCTCCCTCAGCCACATTAGTTTTACGAATAGCATCAAGTAAAGTTGTTTTACCATGGTCAACATGACCCATAATCGTAACTACTGGTGGTCTTGGAACCAAATCTTCTTCTTTATCAGTAACTTCAAACTCCTCAAAATTAGCTACATTCGCTGTTTCTTCTTTCTTTAATTCCTTGCCATAATCAAGCACAATAATTTCTGCATTATCAAATGAAATAGAACTATTAATATTAACCATAATTCCCAAAGAAAATAATTTCTTAATAATCTCACTTGCTGCCACTCCCATAGCTAACGCAAGTTCTGAAATAGTCATATTCTCTTTATATAAAACCACATTCTCATTGCGAATTGGTGCATTACTTTGTAACTTTTCCTTACTCTTATACATTGCTTTTTTCTTTTGAGCTAAACTTTTTTTACTATCATTTTTCTTAACGTTTTTTAAATTTCTTTTCTTTCCTTGACCACTTTTTACATCTTTCATACTGCTTTCTTCCAAAGCAACTTCTTCAGCTATTTCTTCATCTTCCATCTCTTCGCTTATTTCATCAAAACTATTATCAAGCATCGTAATCGCTTCATCGTCAAGCATATCATCCTCTGTCTTAACATCAATATCAAGCAATGCGCATTTTTCAAGCACTTCTGTTACATCACGGTTAATATCTTCTGCATACTCTCTAACACTCATCATTTGCAAACACCTCTTTTCTATTAATCTAATAATTTATCAAGTTCATCAAAAATTTCTAAAGGAACTGTTACTTCTAATTGCCTATTTAATATATTACTCTTTTTTGCTCTTAAAAATACTTCCTTATCTTTTTTCAAATAAGCTCCTCTACCATTAGCTTTTCCACTTTCATCAATTATAACTTTACCTTCTGGTGTTTTAACAACTCTAATAAGTTCACTCTTAGGTAACTTTTCTCTCGTAACTACACACATTCTCATCGGTATTTTTCTAGTCTTCATAAATACTAATACCTTTTTCCTTAGCTTGCTCTGTAGTCTCTACATCAATTTTAAAATGAGTAAGACGAGCTGCCAATTTAACATTCATACCTTTTTTTCCAATAGCAAGTGATAAATCATCATCATTAGCTACCACTAAAGCTTCTTTTTTCTTTTCATCAGTTACAAAAACATGTAAATTACGAGCTGGACTCAAAGCATTCTCGATAAATCTAGCTTCATCAGTTTCATATTTAACAATATCTATCTTCTCACCATTAAGTTCTGAAATAATACGGTTAATTCTACTTCCATGCTCACCAATACAAGCACCAACTGGGTCTACATTAGGGTTTTCTGAATAAACGGCAATCTTTGTCCTATTACCAGCATCTCTTGCCACACTATAAACCAAAATAATACCTTCATTAATCTCTGGAATCTCAAGTTCAAAAAGTCTCTTAACAAAACCATAATGCTTTCTAGAAAGTAAAATTAAAGGGCCTTTAGAATTATTCTCAACTTTAGTAATATAAACCTTAATACTAGAACCCATCTTAATTGTTTCTCCAGGAATAATCTCACTCTTAGGTAAAATTCCTTGTGTTCTTCCTAAATCAATATAATAATTACGGACATCTTCCATAGCTACTATTCCTGTCATCATCTCATCTTGCTTATCAGCAAACTCATTATTGATAATTTCTCTCTCAGCTTCTCTAATTTTTTGAACTACAACCTGTTTTGCTGTCGCAGCCGCTACTCTACCAAAATCCTTAGGAGTAACCTCTTTTTCAATAGTCTCACCAACTTTAATATCAGGAACCTGTTTTCTTGCATCTTCTAAAGTAATATGAATTCTATCATCAAAATAAAACTCTTTTTCCACTTCTTTTTCGTTACCATCTTCATCAGTAACAATCTCTTTCTCTAAAACACCATCTTCTTTTTCATACATCTCATTAAAAACGACCGTTTTATAAGAGAAAATCTTTATCTCACCAGTTTCTCTATTAATATCAACACGTACATTTGAAAGAGAATGATAATTTTTTTTATAAGCACTTGTAAGTGCTAATTCCATCGCATCATAAATAACTTCTTTATCAATACCTTTTTCCTTTGATAAATTATCCACAGCTAACTTAAATTTTTTATTGTCCATCTTCATCACTTCCCTTCTCTTTAGAACATATGTCCAAAACATAACTTTCACTAATCGGATCAGCTTCATCTAATATTGGATTGACAATTTCATTTACTTTAACGCAATCGCCAACATTAATATATCCAGACTTATCAATCACTAACCTTAAAGTATTCACATTATCTTCTTTACCATAAAACACCTCATCTAAGATATATCCAGCATCTTCGATAGCCTTACCAAGTAAATCTCTAATTCTATCTTCCACTCTCACACCTCCTAAACTACATTAAAGAGTGGGATAGCCCACTCTTTTCTGCACGTCTATAGCCATTATATCACAATTTTCTTATTTTTTATAGTTTTTTCTTCTAAACCATCTTACATTATCTATCTTTTTTCACCAAATACGTGCTATAATGATAAAGGTGATAAAATGATAACAAAAACAAAACAAAACAATTGGACATATATATTAAAAGGTGCGATAGTCATATTTATATATTTTTTCTTTAGTTATTTTCAAGCATTACCATTCGCCCTACTTAATATAAATACAAACGAACTTCCAACAATCATTAAAGTAATCTACACCCTATCTGTAGAACTATTAATGATGATGATTATATATTACATATTTGAAAAAGAATACAAATCAGCTTTTCAAGATATAAAGAAAAACCATCAAAAATATTTCAATCAAAACTTAAAATATTATATTATCGGTCTAATAACTATGATGGCCTCAAACATCTTTATAAATATATTAGGCGGCGGTCTATCAACCAATGAAACAGCTATCAGAACCGAATTTACATCTTTACCAATATATACCTTCATATCAGCCGTAATTCTTGCCCCACTTTTAGAAGAAAGTGTCTTTAGATTAGGCTTTAGAGCCATATTCAAAAACGACTTTCTTTTCATAACTATTTCAAGCTTAATCTTTGGTGGACTACACTTAATAACTAATCCTTTAAATGAATTATTTCCATTATATCTACTATCATATTGTAGTTGTGGAATTGCCTTTTCATATATGTTGAAAAAAACCAATAACATCCTCGTATCAACCTTTTTCCACTTCATGCATAACGGTCTCATTCTCGCTTTACAAACTTTTTTATTCATATTTTCATAAAGACTTTTGTCTTTTTTTTAAATGTGCTAAAATTAACATAGGTGAAAAATTATGAAAAAAAATCAAGAGAAACATTTCTCTTTCATTAAATTACTTTTCATTATAATTTTAATCATTAGTGCAATTATTGCCTATGGTTTTTTAATCGAGCCCAAATTAATCACCGTTAAAGAACAAAAAATAACCATCAATAACTGGCCAGATAATTTTAATGGCTTTAAAATAGTTCACATTTCTGACCTACACTTTGGTAGAGTATTTGACGAACAAAGTTTACAAAAACTAGTTAAAAGCATCAATGAACAAAAACCAGATATCGTTGTTCTAACTGGAGATTTAATTGATAAAAGTGCAAATATGACAACTGATGAAGCTAACAAAATAAGTTCCCTTCTAAACAAAATAGAAGCTACCACTGGTAAATATGCCATAAACGGTAATAATGATTTAAACTTTGATGAATGGATTAACATCATAAATAATGGTGGTTTTAAAGACTTAAATAATACCTATGACACCATCTATAAAGATGGTTATCAAAGTATATTCATTGCCGGAGCTAGTACTACTAAAGACAAATTAAGCATCAATGATAAATTAAAAACATCTATTGATTACCTCAATTCATTTGAAAAAGATGGACCAATATATAAAATATTACTCATCCATGAACCAGATACCATTGATGACTTATCAGTAAATACATTTAATTTAATACTAGCTGGACACTCTCATGCCGGACAAATCCGCTTGCCAATTATCGGACCAATAATGCTACCAGATGGAGCTAAAAAATATCATGAAAATCACTATAAAATAGACAATTCTGATTTATATATTTCAAATGGACTTGGTGTATCAAACTATAATTTTAGACTATTTAATACCCCATCATATAGCCTATATAGGTTGGTGAAAAATAATTAAAATGGACCTACTTCCAAACATCTTAGCTACACTATCAGGAATATATGCTATAAGTTGTATTTTAGATGATTTAATTGAAACACCAAAAGATTTAAAAAACTTAAAAGCAAATAAAGAAAAACATATAATTGCCTATAACTTAATAGATAATTTTTCTCCTAATATCAATTTGGAAAATAATGACTTAAATGATTTAGATTATATACTAAATCAATTATCATATCCAAAAGAACTAACACAAATCATCCAAAATTTCATAAATTATGTAGACAAAGAAAACTTAATAATATGTTTAAAAAGATTAAATAACTTGCAAATAAATTATATAAACATAATGCACGATATAAAAAAATATCTTCAAAATTTTATTGTAAAAGAAGGTAGTTATCAAGCAAACAATAACACCATTAATATTTACAAAATATTTGATAAAAAAAGTGTCCTCACCCATGAATTCCTACACATGGCATCAACTAATCAAAATCAAAGCTCTGGTTTCTGTACTAACTTAAATAACATTTGGATAGGAAATGGTTTAGATGAAGGATACACTGAACTTTTAAATCAAAGAATTTTTAACGTTAAAAAAGTGTCATATCATTACAACATTGAAATAATAAAACTACTAGAACTATTCTTTGATAATCCTAAAGACATGGAATATGCATACTTTCATAACGACATTCTTGTTGTCTACCATACTTTTTTAAAATATGGAACCAAAGAAGATTTTTTTAAAGTCATTCAAAATCTAGATAACTTAATAGAAACAGATATTCCAATCTATAAAAAAATTACAGCCATCAAAACAAAAATAATTTTATATGAAACTATTAAAAAAACCAATAATCAAAATAAAATTAAAAAAGCCAAATCCTTATTAGATAAAGATCCAGTAATTAAATTAATAAAAACCAAAAAAATTATTAAAAATAAAACATATAAAAAGAAAAGAGGCTAAATTATGGAAATAATGCAATATATACTTAATGAAATTATAAAAGCTTTTTATTTTCTTCCACCAATAATTGGTAGTGGATTATCTATATACATTGTTCCAAAAACCATAAGAAATTTTTCCAAAAAAAATAAAAACAAAAAAAGAAATTGGAAATTATATCAACAAACACCAAATGAAATACCTGAAAAAACTCCATTCATCGAACTTCTTTTTAATAGACAAAATATACATAATCTAGAAGAAATATTAAAACAAACAAACTACCCCAAAGAACTAACTCAAATTATAGACACCTTTAAAAATTATGTTTCTAAAGAAAATTTCCAAACTTGCATAAAAAATCTTCAAACAGTTAAAATTAATCACATAACCTTAGAAAATGATATGAAAATTTTTATGCAAAATCTATTATCCCTCACAACCGCCGCTGGAACTTATAATCCATATGATAACACCATTAATTTATATAGTGATAAAATAAATGAACAAGTTTTATCGCATGAATTCCTGCACATGGCTTCATCAAAAGGTGAAAAAAGTGGATTTCGGTTAATTACAAGATTTGAAAACACTGAAATAGGAAGAGGCCTTAACGAAGGATATACTGAACTATTAAACACAAGGATTTGGAAATATAAAAAAAACAGTTATAAATATAATGTTAAAATTACAAGACTAATTGAAACATTCTTTGATAACCCAAAAGAAATGGAAAATGCCTATTTTAATAATGACCTTGACGAAGTTTTTAAACAGTTTTTAAAATATGGAACCAAAGAAGAATTTTTTGAAATAATGACTAACCTAGATAATTTAGCTACCACCAAACAAATAATATTTAATAAATTAGATAATATTAAAACACAATTAAAATTATATGAAATAATTAAAAGATCAAATGACCAAGAAAAAATAACCAATTTCGAAAATATTCTAGACGAAAATGAATTTATAAAAAAACTAAGAAATGGAAAAATAGTTTTAGATAAACCTTATTTAAAATCAAAAACAAAATAGAGAGCCTTAGCTCTCTTTTAAAAATTCCTTTATAACCTCTACATGTTTTTTTACTGTCTCTGGCGCAGGACCACCAACCACTGTTCTATCATTAACCGCTTTTTTCAAATCAATAAATTCATATATATCCGCATCAAATAATTCCGAAAATTTCTTATACTCATCTACCGTAATAGTATCTAAAGTTTTGTCATTATCAATAGCATAAGCAACCAAAGAACCAATAACTTTATAAGCGGTTCTAAAAGGAAGACCTTTCTTAACTAAATAATCAGCCGCATCAGTTGCATTTATAAATCCTTTTTTAGCTGCCTTAAGCATATTATCCTTTAAAAATGTCGTACTAGCAAACATAGGTATAAATGTATATAAACACATTTTAACATTTAAAGCCGCATCAAATATAGCTTCCTTATCCTCCTGCATATCCTTATCATAAGCAAGCGGTAAAGACTTCATCATCGTCAAAAGTGTCATCAAATCACCATACACCCTACCAGTCTTACCTCTAATTAATTCTGTAATATCAGGATTCTTTTTTTGTGGCATAATTGAAGAACCAGTCGAAAACGCATCATCTAATTCAATAAATTTAAACTCATGACTACACCACATTATAAACTCTTCACTAATTCTTGACATATGCATCATAATAATAGATAAAGCTGAAGCAATTTCAATCGCATAATCTCTATCCGAAACTCCATCTAAACTATTTAAACAAGGTCCATCAAAACCAAGTAATTCACTTGTCATATATCTATCAGTATTATAAGTCGTTCCAGCTAAAGCACAACTTCCAAGTGGATTTTCATTCATTCTTTTATTCGCATCTTCAAGTCTTAAGATATCTCTCTTAAACATCTCTACATATGCCATAAAATAATGCGCTAAAGTAATTGGTTGTGCTCTTTGTAAATGAGTATAACCAGGCATAATTGTCTCATAATGTTCCTCAGCCTTTTTCAAAAACTCAGAAATTAACTCCTTAAGTAACCCAATAATTTCCTCTATTTCATCTCGCATATAAAGTCTTAAATCCAAAGCTACTTGATCATTACGACTTCTAGCAGTATGAAGTCTCTTACCAGCATCACCAATTCTTTTAGTAAGTTCACCTTCTATAAACATATGAATATC
>CALVRQ010000003.1 GCA_944358685.1 uncultured Bacilli bacterium | reverse complement strand
TCCTGTTATAAATCCTGGTAAATATCCTTTTATAATTTTCTTTATTTTCTCTTTCATTTTTGCCTCTCCTATCCTATCCATACCCAAGATATCACAAAAAAAACAAGTAATATTTTCGATGAATCACTTGCTTCCTATCATTTTACGTTACTATTCATAGCTAAATTTAACAATTGGTTCCTTTATTTTAACGGCTTTATTGAATTTTAAATTTTATAAACATATACCAAAACAAGTATTCACAGCCTATTTTTAGACGAATTCCAAGTCCAATACATTATAAATACATGGCAGACGGCTGTGAATAGTAACCATTCTACAAAAGATAAAAAATTAAATGAAAATTAAACTTTATAATACATTTGATTTTTACTAGTCGGTTTGTCAGGAATAGTAAGTTTAACCAATCCTTCATTAATCGCCGGCTCAAGATAATTACCTCTAAGTGTTTCTTTAGATTTTATTCCAAGCTTATCCATAATTTCATTTGCACTCATAGGCACATCATATTCCATAACATCCAATAGTTTCTTAATATAAATATTAGAACTTATAATCATCTCTTGCGAAACATTCATAATTTCTTCTAAAACCTCATTAATCATATGAAGCATAAACAAAATAAACTTATTTGAATTACCCTTCAAATTACATTCATTAATAACCTTATAATATTCATCTTGATATTTAAAGATTTGTGACTCAATAGGTAAATATTCAAAAAAGTCTTTATATTTAGAAAGTATAACCGTTTGCCATAACCTTGCACATCTACCATTGCCATCACTAAAAGGATGAATAAATACAAACTCATAATGAAATATTGAAGAAAGAATTAACGGATGAATAACATCTTTATTTTCATTCATCCAATCAAAAAGATTATTCATAAGCAGAGGAATTCTCTCAGCCGATGGTGCCATAAATATACATTTATCACCATCAAAAACCCCCTCTTCACCTTTTCTAAACTTCCCAGAATCATTTAAAGTCAAATAAGTTAAAAAAACATGAGCCTTTTTTAAATCATCTAAACTATAAGGATTGTAATTTTCTATTTCTTCATAAGCTTTATAAGCATTTTGTACTTCCTGCACTTCTTTTTGTGGTCCTAAAACAAGTTTTCCATTAATAATATCTTTAACTTGACCTAAAGATAAAGAATTAGCCTCAATTGCTAAAGAAGAATGAATAGATTTAATTCGGTTATTACGTCTAAGAATTGGCATCTTATCTAAATAAGCATAATTACTAAGTTTACCAATTTTCTCCATAATAGACGAAACTAAATTTAACATTTCATTACTTATTTCAAAAGGTGGTACATACTTACCCATTTATATCGCCTCTTTTTCTACTATATATTATACCAAAAAAGCAAGATAATTACCACCATCTTGCTTAAATCTTGCTTATTATCTTACTTATTTATTAAATCCTTCTCTAAAACATATTCGTAAACCTTCTTTAACTGATAACCAATTTTCTTAATATCTCTATCAGCTGCCACTTTATAACCTTCCTCAGTTAAATCAGGTAATTTACCTTTTAAAATAAGTTTAATTTTATACTCAAAATCATCAATATTTTTAGCCTTATAAACATTAACGCCATCTTTTAACCAATCATCATAAATTGGTATATCACTAATTAAAGTTTTAGTCCTCATAGCTAAAGCTTCAAGTAAAACAATACCCTCAGTTTCTTCTTTAGTTGGAAAAATATATAAATCACAACCTTGATATGCATCCTTAAGCTCAGTGCTATTAACATAACCAGGAAAATAAACATTATCAGTTTTGTTCTTAATAGCATCGCTTATCTTAACTGGAATAAGTGACGGCTTAGTATAACCAAACCAAATAAACTTATATTCAGGCATTCTTCTAGCAAGTTCTAAAAACTCTAAAATACCTTTCCTTTCAATATAAAGACCAACTGCCATAATCACCTTATCATCATCACTAAATCCATATTTTTCTCTAAATTTTTTTCTACCATCTTTCGCCTTCTTAAAAAACTCCAAATCAATACCATTAGAAATGGGAATTATCTCTTTACCTAAATCATATTTCTCCAACACTTTTTTAGAATATTCAGTTGGGGTTATAAGTAAATCAGCCGACCCATAACATATCTTAAGCCACTGGCGAAATATTGGTGACACCCCATTAGATAACTTAAAAGAATTACGAAAATCTTCTTCCGTTGAATGGGCATGAAAAATAACCTTTTTCCCCATTTGTTTACACTTCTTAGCCAGCATAAGTGACTCTGGAAAAATAGTATTAATATGAGCAATATCAAAATCATCATTTGGATTAGTTGTATATGGAACATGCATTAAATCAAGAGCCTTCATTTGATGAACAATAGCTCTCCCAACCCCACTTTTTTCAACATCTTTAAATTTACCAGTATGTAGTAATATTTTCATAACTCTCCTCCTACATATTCACATTTACTAGTATAACATCTTTGCCAATCTTGTCAATCTGACTCCACTTTATCTTAACAGTTCCACCACTAAAAAATATAAATCTTCGTCTTTGAACACTCATCTCGGTAATCTTGCCTTCTCTATCTAAACTAACATCAATAATCATTCCAATCTTCTTACCATCAAACACATTAATAATATCCTTCGTTTGTAAATCAGAAAGCATCATACAAATCCACCCATTCAATTATATGAAATAAAAAAAGAAAAATGAACAAAAATCATTTTCTTAATTTTTTAACCTTAGCCTCAAACACCAATTTTTCGAATAAAGGCAAATTTTCTTCCTCAAGCTCTGGATGAAACTGAACTCCTGTTGCCCACCAATCAGATATCATACTTTCAATAGCCTCCATATTACCATCATTACTTCTACCAACTACTTTAAACAAATGACTTTTAGGTCCTTCTAAAACTTTATCTAAAGCACACCAACCATGAACCGATGGCATCTGTACATAAGTACTATTAAATATGTGCACTAAATTAGATTCTTTTGAAAGTAATACACCATGTTTTGATTTTTCAACCTCACTTAAATAAAATGGATCTAAATTATCATGGCCAGATTTCTTCTCAATAAAATTAACCTCATCCTCAGGCTTAAAGAAATTACTAATCTCATCATATGTTGGCATAACATCTCCAAACTCACTTCTTACCCAATCATAACCAAGCATTGTTTGAAATCCCATACAAATTCCTAAAATTGGTTTTTCCTTTTGTAAGGCATAATGAACAGTATTTATATTAGAAGAATAAATAGTAGAGCCACCTTGTAAAACAAAACCATCACATATATCTAAAATATCTGTATTAAATTCATTATTAGGAAAAATAACACCCACAGGAATTCCTCCAGCTTGTATAATTCTTTTAGGATAAGTTTCATTATAGCTTGTTTTCGTCATAAACGGTCTATCTTCCATCTCTACTCTAGATGAAATAATACCAATTATTGGTTTATTCATAATCATTTTCCTTTCACTATTTTTTCATTCTCAAAACTATTAGCAACTTCATCACTTAAAACTTCACTTTGTTCAATTTCAGCTTTACGCATCAATGAATTCTTTGCAAGTCTAAGTTTAAGTAAAGTATAAATTTGTGCTTCTTTTAAAGTATTAGTAATTCTTGTAAATGGAGCACTTCCTACTACATTACCTTCACCATCTAACACCTTAGACATCTTACCAGCCACTTTAAATTTAGTTCCGTCTTCAAAGTGTTTAGAACAATCGACAATACTAAATTTTTCATTATCAATTACAATCTCTCTTTCATTCTCATCAGAAAGCGGATTAGCTAAAATATTAGCTGTTAAACCATTTTTTAAATCAAATGTTGCCCAAGTACCAGTAAATCCTGCAATTGCAAATGATTCATCACCCATCGCATTAACCATTTCATTTGTTCTAATACCTTCTGGATGTTTATAATAAACGCCCATACCTCTATTAACATTTTGAACACCAGTCGTAAATCCATCTCTATTTTTCTTATACATAATTGTACCATCTGAATTTAATAAAATAGGTGTATCTAAAGCTGGAGTAACCATCTTCGTAATAGATTCATTAGATAAAAACCCATTATTTAATTTTTCAAATAATTTAACTAAATCTTTAGATGTACTAAAGATACCTGCATGACCAGGATTTAAACTATATCTTTCCATAACTCTAGCTTTAGGATCATTAACGGTTTCATTATCTCTCATACCAGTTAATACTCCAAAACTTCTATCATAACTAGTTTGCAAAAGTCCCATTTCTTCATTAAAATATTTTTTAAAATATTCATCAGCGTCTGGCAATATATCTCTTAAAACTATAAATGGGATATCACTATAAACAAAGGTCTTATCTTTTACTATACTAGTAGATGCAAGTCTTCTTTGAAGTTCTTCTAAAGACATATTGCCATCTCTTTCATCCAATCTACCATCAGTTCTTAAATCATAATAAAATTTAGCCATTTTCTCTACTGGAATATTCAAATTACCATATTTACCATCTTTATACTCTGAAACTAATTTATCTAAATCAAACTTACCTTCTTCAGCTAACTTTAAAGCTTCTACTGCTGTAAATAATTTAGTTGAACTAGCTAAATCAAAACGTGTATTTTCATCTACACTAACACCATCTTTTTTAGTCTTACCATCATAAGTATAAATAGATACTCCACTTTTCGCATCTTTAATACCAGTAGATAAACCAGGTACTAACATACTAATACCTTTAACTGTCTTTAAATAATCAGCTATAATTGCATCGTATACTTCTTCTGGTGTTTTATCCATATAAGATGCAAGTTCATTTTTTTCTTTATCAAACATCTCTACCAAATAACGATATTCTTGTAATTTTCCATTTTGAATAAGTTCATTAATTAACTTATATTCTTCTTCCGTAATAATTCCTAAATATTCTTGTTTTTCCATAAAAAATACCTTTTTCTAAAATTTTGCTTGTTATTATAAAACTTTTTATATATCTTGTCAAATTTACATTATTTCAAATTATCTATACTTTTTTCAATTAATTTTTCAAACAATTTCAAGTTTTCTGTTTCCAATTCTGGATGAAATTGTACCCCAACACACCACCAATCACTTTTACTCTCGGCCACTTCAATCACATTATCATCACTTATTCCTGTAACCTTAAAAACACAATCATCATTTTCAAAAATTTCTTCTCTAGCAACAGAATTATGAAGTGCACAAATATGAGAACTACCTAAATGTGGACCACCTTGAATAATTAAACCATCACACATTTTCATCTCTTCTTCGTTAAAATTCTCATCAGGAAATAATAATCCTATCGGAAGACCACCAGCTTCCATCACTCTTTTAGGAAAATTATCGACAAACCGGCTTTGACATTCAAATAGATTGTCTTTATTAAATCTTCTAGGCGCTAAAATACCAATAATTGGTTTTTTTATAAAAATCCTCCTTTAAAGATAGCTCATAACTATCAAAAAAATTACAAAAAGAAATATACATATTACTATATTCACAAAAAGAAAAAATGCTCTATTACTATTATGATTAACTAAAATAGCCTTATAATTTTTAAAACTGTTTTTTTTAATTCTCTCTATACTTCTTTTATCTAAATAAAGTATAAAAGAATTTAAAAAACCAGCCAATAATAACCTTATAAAAATCCAAAGAATTAATGTCATCATAAGTCCAAAAACAATTTGATAATTAAATGCAAAAGCTTCGAAAAATCTATAAATATAATAAAACACGGTTAACTCTATAAATGATAATAATATTCCAGTTATTAAATGTCCTTTATATCCAATATACAAACACCCAAGCAAATATGGTTTTAATAAACCTTTATTATGAATCATCTTATCATAATCTTTTTCATAAAGTTCTAAATCACTTTTTTGATAATCATAATTAACTTTAACACTTATACCATCCTTCATATATCCACATTTTATACAAACACCATCTATCATCTTACTCTTGCACTTTGGACACTTCATATTCTCACCAATTTAATTTTATCATACAAAAAGAAAAAAGCATACCAAAGTATGTTCATTTAATCAACTTTTTAATCTTAGCTAACCCATTTTTCTCTAAACGAGATATCTGAGCTTGACTAATACCTATCTCCTCAGCAAGTTCAGTCTGCGTTCTTCCAATCATATACCTTTGAATAATAATATATTTTTCTTTATCTTTAATTTCCATCAAAGCTTTTTTAAGCGCAATCTTAGTCTCCAAATCATATATACTTTCATCATTCGAAAGTTGATCTGCTAAATAAATAACATCACCACCATCACTATAAATCGGTTCAAACATACTAACCGTATCCTTCAAAGAGTTTAAAGCTTGCGCCACTTCCCACTCCGGTAAATTAAGTTCACTTGCAATCTCAACAACCGACGGCTCTTTATTATTTTTAAAAGTAAGTTCTTCTTTAACTCTTAAAGCCTTATAAGCCAAATCTTTAATGCTTCTAGATATTCTCAGGCTACTATTGTCTCTTAAATATCGTTTAATCTCTCCAAGTATCATCGGCACAGCATAAGTACTAAAACGCACCTCATGTTTTAAATCAAAATTATCAATAGCCTTAATTAAACCAATAACTCCAACTTGAAATAAATCATCTAAATCAATAGCTCTTAACGTAAAATTTTTCAAAACTGATAAAACAAGTTTCAAATTACCATTTATAAGTTCTTCTTTAGCCAAAGCATCTCCGCTTTGATATCTTTTAAATAATTCTATTTGTTCATCTAAACTTAAAACCTTAATATTCGCAGTATTCACGTTTGCAATCTCTACCTTGCCACGTGCCATAATCTTCTCCTTTCACCTTTATAATGAGCAAAAGGAAAACATTTTAAACAAACAATTTAAAACTAAGTAAAATAAATATTACTGGCAAAAGAAATATAAATAAAGAAATAATCTTCTTTTTCTTATCTATATTAAACAGATCCAAACCTTTATAAAAATAAAATAAATATACAAGTAAAAAAACAAATAAAATAATATAAGTAAATAAAACCGATATATTAATAAAAATAATTCCCAAAATTAAGCATATAAGCAATATAACATTCAAAATTCCAAACAAATTAAATATTTGAATATAATTCTTTTTTAAATACCATTTAAAAATCATAGACACTGTAAAAAAGAATAAAATCGTACAAAAAAGGCCAATTAAAAAATAATAAACCCCACTAGGTCTATCGGTAGATACTGTCACATAATTTGCCAAAACCCCAGTACCCTCTAAATAATTACTAGAAGTTATTTCAAAAACTTTATTTTTAAAAAAAACATAAAACATACCAGTAAATAAACTAACCATTCCAGTTATAATTACCGATACATAAAATAAATTTTGCTTTAAATAATTTTTAATAATATTAACCATCTAATATTTCCTTTCTTAAAAAACTTTTTGATAAAGTAATATATATAATCAAATAAGCTCCAGATATCAGATAACCAGCCAAAACATCACTCGCATAATGTACTCCTAAATATATTCTACTTATTCCAATCATCAAAATCAATAAACCAAGTAAAATAGAAAAAATTATCTTAGCTTTCTTATCAAAATTCATACCCCAAATAAGATAAATAATAAAACCATAAAATCCAAATGAAGCCATCGCATGACCAGACGGAAAACTATAACCATTTTCTGTAATAATCATCAAATCAAACGGTCTTTCCCTCATAAAAATTAATTTTAAACAAACATTTAAAGCAAAAATAATAACCGCATTCAAAATAACAAGCACACCATATCTCTTTCTTTTTAAAAACAAAAAGAATATTAAAGACACTAAAATAATCATCACTTCACTTGCAAAATAAGTAACAAACTTATAAAAACCCGTTAAAAAATTGCTTCTATTAAATGTAACTATACCATAAATAAAATTATCAAAACTATCAGTTTTACCTTCCAAAACTAAATAAGCAACCATCACAAAACATAAAAACAAAATTAAAAAACATATCCATTTTATTTTTTTCATCTTAACCTCCATTTCGTTCGCGACTATGTCGCTCCGACACAAATCGCTATGAAAAATATTTTATTTATTTTAATTTTTAATATATAATATCTCTTTGTAAATTTAAGGAAGCAACTACAAAGCACGGC
>CALVRQ010000002.1 GCA_944358685.1 uncultured Bacilli bacterium | reverse complement strand
AAGTTCTACTAAGACACTTAACTAACTTATGTTAGTTTTTTGTTTAAAAATTTAAATTTTGTGGTATAATTGATATTGAAATTTTAAAAGCGAAGATTAAGACGTAGTAATAGAAGTAATTATTTATAGAGAACTAACGGTTGGTGGAAGTTAGTAATAATCTTTTATGAATTCACCTTAGGAGCTGTATATGTAAAGATATATCGGTAACGCGTTATAGTTATTGAGGTAAGTTTAACTTATAAATTAAGGTGGTACCACGTCAATCACGTCCTTATTGGATGTGATTTTTTTTGTTAGGAGGATGAATATGGAATTAGATGATATTTTAAGTAATTTGAAAAGTAATTTAGAGAATATATCTACTGAACACGATTTAAATGAGGTAAAGGCAAAATATTTGGGTAAAAAAGGTGAAATTACTTCTTTATATTCTAAAGTGAAAGATTTAAGCAACGATGAAAAAAAGTCTTTTGGAGCTTTAATTAATAACCTTAAAAATGAAGCTACTAGTTTATTAGATAGCAAAAAAGAAGAAATAGAAGTAAAGTTATTAAATGAAAAGTTACAAAATGAGAGTATAGATATTAGTTTGCCAGCTACAGAAATTAAAGTAGGGGCTCCTAGTATTTTAGAGAAAATGATTGAAGATGTCGAAGAGTTACTTATGTCAATGGGATATGATGTGGTTGATGGACCAGAAGTTGAAAAAGATGAGTATAACTTTGAAATGCTTAATTTACCTAAGGGACATCCAGCTAGAGATGCGCAAGATACTTTTTATGTGAAGGATGATGAACTTTTACTTCGTAGTCAAACTTCACCAGTACAAATTAGAACGATGTTAGCTGGAAAAGGTGAAAAGCCAATTAGAATGATTTGCCCTGGTAAGACATATAGAAGAGATGACGATGATGCGACACATTCACATCAATTTATGCAGATAGAAGGGTTATTAGTTGATGAAAATATTAGTTTATCTGATTTAAAAGGAACATTTGATGTTATTGCAAAACATTTATTTGGGGAAGAATGTCAAACGAGATTTAGACCAAGTTATTATCCATTTACAGAGCCTTCTGTAGAGATGGATATTAGTTGCCATCACTGTAAAGGTAAAGGATGTAATATTTGTAAGAATACTGGATGGATTACGGTATCAGGTGGGGGAATGGTTCATCCAAAGGTTTTAGAAAACTGCGGATATGATCCTAAAAAATGGTCTGGTTTTGCGTTTGGATTTGGAGCTGAAAGGCTTGCTATGATTAAATATGGCATTGATGATTTAAGAGTATTTTATACGAATGATTTAAGAGAGAGTAGAGGCTTTGATAGAAAGGAGGCTAACTAATGATAGATTTAGAATGGGTTAAAGATTATATTGATATTGAAGACCAAGATTTAAAAGAGCTTGCAGTTAAGATAACTAAAGCTGGCATTAATATTGAAAAAGTTATTACTAATCATATAGATCATTTAGTTATTGGTGAGGTTATAGAGTGTAAGATGCATCCTGATTCTGATCATTTACATGTTTGTTTAGTCAATGTTGGCGATGATGTTAAGCAAATTATCTGTGGAGCTTCTAATGTTAGAGAAGGTTTAAAAGTCATCGTAGCTTTACCTGGAGCTATTTTGCCTGGTAATGTGGAAATTAAGAAAAGTAAGATTAGAGGAGTAGAATCTAACGGAATGCTTTGTGCTTTATTTGAACTTGGATTAGAAGAGAAAAACGAAGAAACTTACAGCAGGGGTATTTATGAAGTGGATAGTAAAGCTAAAGTAGGAACTGATGCGATGAAGTATCTTAATTTAGACGATACTTTATATGAATTAGATGTTCATAAACACCGTAATAATGATTGTTATTATCACATTGGTTTTGCTTATGAAATAGGAGCAATTTTAAATAGACCTGTTACTTTACCAGATGATAAAACTAAACCAATTAAAGATGAAGTTAAAAATCATTTTAGTTTGAAAGTAGATACAGATAAGTGTCCATATTATTTAGCTAAAATGGTTACCAATGTTAAAATTGGTGAATCACCGGAGTTTATTAAAAGAAGATTAACGGCTTATGGTATGCGTTCTATTAATAATGTGGTAGATATTTCAAATTATGTTATGCTTGAATATGGACAACCATTACATTTCTTTGATAAGGATGCTTTAGGAGAGAAGATTGTCGTTAGAAATGCGAAAGATGGTGAAGAAATCAGAACATTAGATGGTGTTGATAGAATTTTAAGTAGTGATGATATTGTTATTACAGATGGCAAAAAGCCGGTTTGTATTGCCGGTGTGATGGGTGGTGAAAATACCGAGGTTACAGAAAATACTAAAAACATCTTGATTGAAAGTGCGATATTTGACGGAGTTAGTATTAGGAATACTTCTAATAGACTTGATTTAAGAAGTGAAGCTTCTATTAGATATGGTAAAGGATTAAGCTATGAATATACAGAAAAAGCAATCGAAAGAGCTTGTCACTTACTTGAAAAATATGCGGGGGCGACAGTACTTGCTGGAACGGTTAAACACGATAAAGTCGATAAAACGCCTAAAGTTGTAACATTTAAATCTTCAGAAATTGATAGATTACTTGGAATTGCAATTTCTGATGAAGATGTTAAGGTTGAACTTAATCGTTTAGGTTTTCCATTTGAATATAATGATGGTGAATTTAAAGCAACTATTCCTTCTAGAAGATTAGATATTGATCCTTATGTGAATGATATTGCCGAGGAAGTTGGAAGACTTTATGGATATCATAATTTGGTTTCAACTTTACCAAATGTTCCAATTAAAAAGGGTGAATATGCTTTAGATATTAAATATCGTAAGATTCTTTCTAAGAGATTACGTGGACTTGGTTTAAATGAGGTTAAGACTTATACTTTAATATCACCAAAGATGGCTTCTAGTTTTAAATATGAAGATAAAAAACAAATTACTTTGCCACTTCCAATGAGTGTGGATAAGTCAGTGATTAGAACGAGTTTAATTCCATCACTTTTAAAGGTTTATGAATATAATCGTGATCATAAGGTTAATGATGTAAATATTTATGAGATTGCGAAAACATATGATGCTAGTTATAATGAAGAAAGTAAAGTATGTATGCTTATGAGTGGCAATTATTTACTTAATGAGTGGCATGGAGTGAATGTAAAAGTTGATTTTTATTTGATTAAAGGTATAGTTCAAAATATTTTAGATTATTTAGGTTTTAAAAATAGATATACTTTTGAGAAGAGGGATTTACCTGATTTACATCCGGGAATATGTGCGGCTATTATGCTTGATAGAAAGATGATAGGTGTGATTGGTAAGGTTCATCCAACACTTACAAAAGATGATATTTATGTAGCTGAACTTTCTTTAGAAGCACTTATGAGTAAGGTTAAGCCAATTAAATTTAAGGAAGCTTTAAAATATCCAGAAATCCACAAAGATATGGCATTTGTCGTTAATAAAGATATAACTTCTAACGAGATTATGAGTGTTATTAGAAAAGCTGGAGGAAGACTTTTAACCGATGTTAAGTTATTTGATGTATATACGGGAGAACATGTTTCAGAAAATGAAAAATCTTTAGCTTATTCGTTAACTTTCTCTTCACCTGATAGAACATTAAATGAAGAAGAAGTTATGGAGGTTTTTGATAAAATCATAAATGATGTTGAAAATAAGTTAGGGGCTAAACTTAGAAATAAATAGTAGGATACATTCTTACTGTTTTTTCGCATAGGAGTATATATGGAAATATTAGATGTATTACAAATTATTTTAAATGGTAAATTTTTATTGGATGATGATA
>CALVRQ010000001.1 GCA_944358685.1 uncultured Bacilli bacterium | reverse complement strand
TATATTTCCATATCTAATATAATTTATATTAATATCTTTATATTTAAACATTTCTTTCACCTTCTTTTTATTATAACATACATACCATATTTCAACAATAAAAAAACGTCCTTAGTTAAGGACGAGTTTTCCCGCGGTACCACCTTATTTTATTTTTAAATACGCTCAAGAAACTATAACGCGTTACCGTTCTTATTTACTTATGTTCAAAAAGAAACATCAAGAGTGATCCATATATTAAATAGTTATTAGTTTTCACCAAATACTAACTCTCTTTAAAACTATTATTAATATAACATCTCTATCATTTGTTTTTATATATCTATTTTGTCAATATCATCAATTATTTCTAATTGAGATTCAATGATGCTTTTAAGTCTACGTTTTAAAACATTAATGTTACGTTTAGTAGCTTCAGCATCGTTTTCGATTTTTTCAGCTTTGATTAGAGCGTCATTGACAATGCGACTAGCGTTCTTTTTGGCATCATCAATAATAATTTCGCTTTCTCGGTGAGCGCTTATTTTTAATTGGTCGGATGTTTTTTGGGCCATCATTATAGCTCTATTTAGAGTATTTTCCATTCTTTCATACTGCTCTAGTTTTTCTTTGATGGTTTTAGTTTCTTCAATTTGAGCTTGCAGTTTTTTTATTTCTTCATTTTTGCTTTCTATTAATTTATTCTTTTTATCAATATCAGCAATCATTTTTTCGACCCTTTTAATAACTTGATCTAAGAAGTTATTAACCTCGTCTGGGTCATATCCTCTCATGACTCTTGTAAATTTTTCCATAAGTTCGACCTCACCTCGGCGCTTTCGCCCATTTTTTTTACCACTCTATATCTATATTGTTATTATCGTGAATACCTTTTCCTTCAGTATCATTTGTAATTTTTCCTTGAACACTCACATTATTTGGAGTGCATAAGAATATTCCTCCACCTATTTTTTGCAAATCCCCACCGATTGCATAAATAGTTCCACTTAGAAAATCAACAATTCTCTTAGCTTGTTCAGGGGTTACTCTTTTTAAATTGACAACTACTGTATTTCTCTTTTTTAAATGATCAGCAATTTGTTGTGATTCAGAGTATGCTCTTGGCTCTAATAATATCATTTTAGCGCCGCCTTCTTCAGTTAATGCTTCTTCGGCTTTTAAATCATAGTACTGGTCATTTGATGGTGCGGAAAAAACATCTTCTTCTTCACCTATGATTTTCTTTATCAAACCCATATTTATCCTCCTTAGTTTTTAATACTTTGCTATAGTTAATTTTATCATAGATTTGAGAAAAAGAAAATGCTTTTTTATTTTCTTTTGTTATTTTGTGTAAAGTAAACCATTAAATACTATTTTTTTTGCTAAAATTTGATTTTTACCTACACCTTAGTTTGTTTTTTAGGTAAAATTGTTTTGAAGGAAGTTTGATTTATGGCTAAAAGAAAAAAGAAAAAAAGTGGAAATATTAAAATTGTTTTTATATTATTGTTTTTAATTATAATTGGCGCTATTCTTTTTTATCTGATTAATAAGGAGGTTTTTTTGAGTAAAATTAATTATGATATGAGTGGTAATATTACTTATTATGATAGATATGGAATTCATATTAATTTTAAAGGTGATTTTAAATTAGATAATGGTTACAGTAACCCTATTTTAGTTTTGAGTAATGGGATAGATGAATTTACTATTGATTGGAATATTCAAAATAATGGTAATGATTATAGTTTTGAAACTAGTAAATATATTAACGATGGAATTAATTTGGAAAAGTTAAAAAATGGAACATATTATTTGCTTATTAAAGTGGACAGTGCTGAGGAAAATGAATATTTTCCTTTAATTAATAAAACAAATTATAATGATATAACTTATTATAGTTTAACTAAAAATGGTAGTAATCAAAAAATAGATATTGCTTGGGATAGATATGAGGGTCATGAACTTTTAGGTTTTCATATTAGTACTACTACTTTGCCCGATGATGTTTATGATATTACTATTGACCCAGGGCATGACGGTAATGATTCAGGGATGATTGTATGTGTGGATGGTAGTGTACCTAATAATCAAGGTGAGTGTTATGGTTCTACAGCTTACAAGGAGTCTGATATTAATTTTACAGTAGCTGCTGCTTTAAAAGACGAACTAGAAAAAATGGGTTTTAAAGTTAAGCTTACTAGAGATAGTAAAGATGATACTGTACCGACATATGGTGATATGGGCAGTGGGACGGCAGCTAATGCGACTAAATCTAAATTTAATTTAGCTTTACATCATAACTCAACAAACGTCCCTGGAGGTATGGCAAATACTCATGGTTTAGAGGTTTATGTAGCTGGAGACAGTAAATTTGATTTAGCTAAATTATTTGTAGAAAACATTTGTGAATATGGTAAAACAGATGTTTCTACTAAAAAAGAATTTAAGGTGGAAGATGGTATTTATCAAAGGTTTTCTGATGATGGTATAACTCCTTATTATTATATGATTAGAGAAGTTGGTGGGATTGCAACTCATGCATATGTAGATGGCAGTAATACGGATTATAATGAAAACCCATATTATGACTCTAATGATACAGCCGAGAGTTATTTGATGGAACTAGGTTATATTGATAATGTTAGAGAACTTGAAAATATTTTGGATAACCCTAAAGGATATGCGAAAGGAATTGCTTTATCAATAGAAGAATATTTAAAATAAAAGATATATCGTTTTAAAGTTTGATATATCTTTTATTTTTTTACAAGTCTTTTGCCATTTGTTTTAGTATTATTAGCAAATATTCCAAAACTGGCAATGGCAAGTGAAGACGCAATTAACATACTTGAAAATGATTTTTTATGGCCTATAGCGGCAATACCAAGGCCAAAAAGAATAGATGCACTTACAGCACTAAATATAGCTACTAAGTTAATTGGGCTTTTCTTTTGTAAACTATATTTTGGTGTATTTGGTTTGGTTTGATTGATTTTTTGTGTTTGCTTACTTACTATTTTGGTTACTGGTTTTTGAGTAATATTTTGTTTTGGATTTTCTTTTTTTGGAAGATTAGTTTCAGACTTTTGATTTTTAATATTATTTGGTTTTACTAAAGTTACATTTTTACTTTGT